>NZ_WVRF01000006.1:0-223302 GCF_013110775.1 Ruegeria sp. HKCCD7296 | reverse complement strand
TAGGCTCAGGACTCATAGCCAAAAGATAACGAGTGCGGCGAGCGCGATTGCAGAGAGGAAGACCTTGGGGCATCTGTCGTACCTTGTTGCCACTCGCCGCCAGTCCTTGAGCCTGCCGAACATGATCTCGATCCGGTTACGTCGTTTGTATCGTCGCTTGTCGTATCGAACTGCCGTCTTGCGTTGCTTTCGACCGGGGATACAGGCGCGTATCCCTTTGTCTTTCAATGCTTCTCTGAACCAATCAGCGTCATAGCCTCGATCACCCAGCAGCCAATCGACCTTTGGTAGACTGGAAACGAGAGCCCGAGCGCCGATGTAATCACTGACCTGACCGGCGGTTACGAAGAAGTTCAACGGTCGTCCAGTGCTGTCACAGATCGCGTGAAGCTTGGTGTTCATCCCGCCCTTTGTCCGCCCGATCAGACGGCTACGTCCCCCTTTTTCACCGCAAGGCTCGACGCCGTGCGATGGGCTTTGAGGTAGGTCGCGTCGATCATGACTGTCTTCTTTTCACCGTGATCTGCGGCCAAACCAATCAACATCTCAGCAAAGATTCCCTTCTCGCTCCATCGCTTCCAACGATTGTACAACGTCTTGTGCGGCCCGTATTCTTTGGGTGCGTCGCGCCACCTTAACCCATTGCGATTAATGAAGATAATTCCGCTCAGCACGCGCTTATCGTCAACACGGGGCTTGCCATGGGACTTCGGAAAGAAAGGTGCAAGCCGCGCCATCTGCGCATCGCTCAACCAGAATAGATCAGACATGTTCACCGCTCGTTTTTCGGCCCGTGAATCACGCAACCAAACGGAAATCAATGGGTCCTGAGCCTAATGCCGAAATCTGATCAACTGGCACGATAATCTCCTTTAAAAAAAGAAAAAGTTTATCACAGACTGAATTTATTTCCAAATTGTGGAGCAAGCTTAAATTTAGGACTCAATAAATTCCACCAATTACGTATATGGGAGCACCAAGGGTAGGGTAGGTTTCCAAACCATTGCTCCGAAGCGACCCAAACGCATGATGTGTTAAAACCCCATTCTGCACTACACAAAAAAATGGGCGGGTAACTCCCCGCCCTAACCTTTACCCCTTATCCCAATGGGCAATCACATCGTATCCGACCGGTGAGGGCGGGCCTTCCATGAATTCGGCGAAATGGCCCCACAGCTCGGCCACTTTGGGCGCGTTTGCGTTCGAGGTCTCTTCGCTTTCCACCACTGAGATCACATAGCCCGATCCGTCCTCGTTCATCACGTTGGTAAAGCAATGCATGCCGGGCATGCCCATGATCTCGGATTTCAATTCGTTCATTTTTGCCGTGGCGGCCTCGCGCGTGCCAGGCTTCATTTTGAATTGGGTAATACGTGCAAACATTACTTTCCTCCCTCACGTGACAGAACTGTCATGCGGCGCACCCAGAACGGCCACGCCGCGCGCATCCTAGCACAGGGGACTGGAATCTCAGATTGATACGTGGGATTTTCGGCCATTTTCAACCAAGCGCCTCACTGCGCGCAAGCATCTGACACTTCAGGGTTGCAACCTAGAGCCCCGCGGAACTTGCCTTGCCCTGTTCGGCGGCTATGTCCCCTCTCATGCGTGCAATCCTGACCTCTCTGATCTTTGCCACCCCAGCCTTGGCATGGGAGGCGACGGTGGGCGATATCTGCACGCTTTCGCATGACACAGGTGCCGCGACGATTTTCCTGACCTATGACCCGTCTGCGCCGCTCTACACGCTGACGGTCACTCGGAAAGATCAGGTCTGGGCCCAATCCCCGTGGTTTGCCATGCGGTTCGAAGGACGAAACCCCATCGAAATCGCCACCCCACGCCATGTCTTGTCCGACGGAGGGTCCGCGTTGACGGTGACAGATACCGGCTTTGGCAATGTGCTGGATGGGCTGGAGTACAATCAGGTCGCCTATGCGTTCACGCAAGACGGGATCGCAGAGTTTCCCCTGAACGATGCAGCGCCGCAGGTACGTATCTTTCGCACCTGTGCAGGCGCACAATTGTCCTGAATGCGTTGAGTAAATCCACTAAGGACGCACAAACTTGGCATTGCCGACCGCACGTTGTTGCGGCTCTGGGCGGCTTTCTGATTGCGCGGCCTGAGGTGCAGGCGTCTCGGTAAACCCACAGGCAACGCCGTCTCCGTCCGGGTCATTGCGCGTGTGGTACCCCGGCTGGCCTTCACGGAACGGCCCGATTCCCATGGCCTGCGTCGCGTCGCACCCCGCCAGCGCGATCAGGTGTATCACGGCCTCGTCCCTATTATACTCGGACACCCGTATGAAAACGCCCACCGCGATCAGTACAGTCGTAAGGGGCAGCAATAGTACCATAACCAGAATGCGCACCGGGGACAGTGCCTGTCGGCGCGCGGCCTCGGCCCGCTGGTGCCGACGGGTTGATCTTGGGTTGAGGTCAGGCGCGCCCTGCGTGGGTTTCTTGAACAGCATGACTGGGTCTTACGATGGATATGTGGCAAAGCCGAGGCAATCGGATCGAAAGGTTGGCGGGCCGCCGACTTACGCTCTAGTGTCACTGCGAAACCCTGACTGTGAGGTCTAGCCAAACCGTGACCAGTCCCTACCAAACCCCAGACGAAACGGTCCGCGCGCAGGCCAGCGAGCTTTTGGAGCAGGCGCGGTTTGCTGCGTTGGCGGTTTTGCACCCTCAGACGGGTTTGCCAACACTGTCCCGTATCGCGCTGGCTACGGATACGGATGGCCGCCCAGTCACGCTGATCTCGTCACTGGCCGAACATACTCAAGCCCTGAATGCCAATCCAAACTGCGCCCTTCTGGTCGGAGAGCCCGAAGAAAAGGGTGACCCGCTGACACACCCCCGCCTGACACTTCACGCGGTGGCGCTTTGGGTACACCGGGACATGCCAGAGTATGCTCCGCTGCGTGAGCGGTATCTAAGCCTGCGGCCCAAGGCAAAGCTGTATATCGATTTCGCCGATTTCAGTTTTGTCAGGTTCACCATCAAGGATGGTTTGCTGAACGGCGGTTTTGGCAAAGCCTATCGCCTAACAACGGTCGATTTCTGATGGTCAACGAACCACGTGGACAGCGCAACTTGCATGTCGCACGACGTGGGAAGCCGTCGAGCCCAGCAAAAGATCCTGCATCCCCGGACGGTGCGACGCCATGATGATCAGGTCGGGTTTATTGGCTTCGGCCCAGTCCAGAATGGTCCGACCAGAATGCCCTTCGATCACCAATCCGCGTGCATTCGGAACCTGCGACGCCAATTCATCCAGCTCGGCCTGAATCGCCTTTCGCGCTTCGGTCAGGTATTCGGGTGGCATGTAGGAAATCGCATAGTTCGGAATATGCTCAACCACATGCAACAACGTCACCTGGGCGTCTGGCGTGGCCAACAGCTGAGCCAGTTTCAAAGGCCCGGATGTGTCTCTTTCAGCGTCGAATGAGATCGGGACAAGAATGTTGTGATACATAGCGTGAGCCTCCGTTTTGCAGGCTCACTTTGAAACATATTGTTGTTGCAGGCTTTGATTCAGGTCAGGAATCTCAGAATGTCTCGGCCACGTCATACATGACCGGCTCAAAGCTTTTGCACAATTCGTTGATCTTGCGATTGCGGTCGCGCATCTCCGGCGTCCTCAACATGGCAAGGAAATCGTCACGACGCTCCCATTGCGAGTAATTGGCGATACGGGTTTGAGCATCGTTCACATGCAACCCTGCAGACACAAAGCCCGGCTGTTTTGAGATGAAATCGGCATAGGCTTCAGTGAGGGCTTCCAACAGATCCTGACAGGTGCCTGGCGTCATTTCAAAGGTTGTGATTACGGTTTGAACACTGGCGTTTTTGGCGATTTTCGGCATTGGGATTCTCCGTTTGTTTTCCTCAGACTAGCACACCCAACAAAAAGGTCGCCTATTTCCTGCCAGCGCAGTAAAGCAACGCCAGTTGTGCCTGGCATAGCACTAAGAATTGACCGCCCTATTCAGGGCGGCCACTGATGTCTTTATTTGTCCATCCGAATCAAAGCAGTGACTTCGCCCTTAACTTGCTCAGGCCATTTAAGGGTCAAATTAACACCAAGAGACCCCTGCTCGGGTAAAACGTGAGGTGCCGCAAAAACCTGGTTATTGAAAACCCCTGTAAGCCCACCGAGCACTGTAACACTATCGCAACTGCGCGCTTTGCCGTTGAACGGCAGTTCGCCATTTGACAAAACCGGCCAAAAACTTGCGGCCGAGTTTTGCTGACGCCGGACTCTCAGAGGATGCGCGGTCTTTTTTGTGACACCGTGATAGGTGTTGTTCTGGAACGTCACATTCGCGTGCTTGTTGTTGTTCAAATCCGCTAAAGACGTGTCGATCCTTTCCGCCCGATCTATTGAACCGCTTGTGGCCCTAAACTTGTTTCCAGTCACAGCCAAACCATTCAGGAAATGCCCGGCCCCATAGGGACGCACAATGAAAAAACTGAACCAGGACGGCGCTTGACTTGAATAAAAGATATTATCGGTGATGCTCATTGCGCTGAACGAGAATCCGCTGGTGAAAGCGGGTGAGGCATCCCGTTCGTTGGTCCATTCGATGAAACAATTGTCGACATAGTTTTCGGCAATAGTGGAACTGTTATACGTGCCGATCATGATCAACCCAGCCGTGCGAACGCCCTGCGGTATGCCATCGCCCTGGAAAAAATGGTTGCCCAAAACCATGTTGTTGTCGCCGCCCAGAACGGCAAAGTGCTTGAAACGCACTGCCTGGTTGTGACGCAGTTTTACGTCATTTGAATTGGTGTTCAGCCCAATCAAAGAACGATCCGTCACATCGAAGGATTCTTCCGCTGACAGGAACTGACAATTGTCGATCAACATCCCCTTGCACCCTGTCGCAATCGAGGTGATCCCCCGGTCTTTGGGGCGACTGACAAAACAATCCTTCAACTGAAATGTGCTGCCCGACGCCGCAAGACGGATGGCGCTGCACCTGCTGTTGCACTGGAATTCAATCTGCTCCATGCCGAACTTGCGCAACGTGTTAAATCCGCTGAAGTCCAGTAGGTATTTGAACGCGTGGAACGTGAAGGTTTGCGTACCCGACGCATCATAGATTGGTGCGTTCAGGATGATCTCACCAGCACCAACGTTTTTTGACCGCACGTAGATTTCGCGGCCAACACCACTGCCCTGCACCAAAGAGCCCACAGGAATATTCGCAACATTGGCGACATTGGTCAGTCGTGTTTTGTCCGTAGGATCATAGGTTGCCACCGATGTGAATGTCTCGGTATCCCAAGCGCTACTGCTTTTGACATCGAACTGACCGTTGCGGATCACGCGGCGTGTGGAAAACCCGCCTTGTTTGTTCGGAACCGTTGCAGCCATGTCAATCGGAGCTGTCACCGAAATTTTGCGACCGCCCAGATCCAGTGATTCATGATCGGTGTTATTCAGCAGCGCCTGAAACGCCTTTTTGAAAGCCAATTCTTCATCGCCAAAGGCCGCTATATAGCTTGGCAGATGGAAGTCTTTGGTCAGCAACAGCATCTTGTCATCTGGCATCGTGACTGTGCCTTCAAATTCCATCTCAGAGGCCATGCTGGTGTTTTCCCCAAGATGATAGGTACCTTGCGGCACATAGACTCGACGACCACCAGCTGCCTGATCTGCGGCCTCAAATGCGGTGGAATCGTCGGTTACACCGTCTCCCACAGCGCCGTAATCCCGAACGTCCACCAGGCTGATCATTTCACGAAGGAAAACACTGGTGACGTCGGTGATCTCAGGATCATCAACACGCACCAAAGCACCATTGGCCCCTTCGATGTCCAGACCGAAATGCCCGTAAAGCGCAGCAAGCTCCCAGGGCATATCAACGCCCGGACGCTGGCCGGTGCCCACAATGGCCGTGATCTCATGTACCGAGCCATAGCCCGATAGCTGCGTAGCCGGTCCTTGCTCGACAACGCCCGCAACGTGCGCGTCCCCCGCACCGCCTGCCCATGCTGCGACCCGTACAGACGGTAACGGGCCGCTAATTGCTTTCACTCGGGCTTTGACCTGCAAATAGCAGCCGGGCAATATCGGCGTCTGCCCCATAAAACGCAGCTGCTGCGTGGTGTTCACCTTCAGAATCTCAAGACATCCGCCAAAATCCGCATCTGATGGTACAAATACGCCGGTGCCGGACCCGCCGTAGGTAGGCGAACCGGGCGTCCCGTCCCCCGCAGACCAGACCGTCAGGCCATTCGCAAACTGAGGTGGCATGAACACGATGCCGTCGGTGATTGCCTTGTTCATAGAAAACCCTTTCTCAATCGCGCCGCGCCAATTTGGCGACGCGTCCAAACCTCGTGTTCAGGTCCGTCCCGAACGCGCCAGTTTGAATACCGAAAGGGGATTAATCACGGTTCATCGCACCGTGACGGTGGTGTTGCGTCAGACCGCAGGATCCGAGTTGCTCAAAAGCTGAACCCCGTTGATCTTCCAGCCACTCTCCAACGGAACCATCTGATAGTCCAGAATATGAACCAGCCCGTTTCCGTCGGTGATCATTACCTTCTGCCACAATGACCCGGCAATCTCGCGCAGTTCCAGAAAGCGTACATCAGCAGGCCGCCAAACCATTGGATACCCATTGCGTACCATCGCTCCGAAATTGTCCGGGTTTCCGAAGAGACGCTGGATATTGGGGCTGGCAAAGGTAAAGGCCGTGGCGAAATCATCCGCCTTGAAGGCCTGCATCTGGGCCGCGATATTGGCCTCGATCTCGGCGCTCTGGGCAAACGCACCTGAGGCCAGACCGGCACTCAAGGACAGGGCAAGTAGTAAACGACGCATGGGGCTACCTCCTGACGGAACGGTAGCCCCTTGCGGGATCAGGTCAAATCAGACCAGCTCTCCGGCCAGGGCCTTGTCGATCAGCGCAATCGTTTCCGGCACGCCATAGAGGGCAATGAAGCCACCAAAACGCGGGCCTTGCGAGGCACCCAACAGCACCTCGTAGAGTGCGGTGAACCAGCCACGCATCGGGTCGAACCGCTCGCGGCCGATCGAGTAGACCACCGACTGCAGCGCCTCATCCTCGGTGGGGCCATCATATGCTTCAAGCGCTGCCTTCAGTGCCTCCAGCGCCTCACGTTCCTGATCTGTAGGCGCGCGATGCTTGCGTGTCGGTTTGACGAAATCGTTGAAGTAGCGCACAGCAAATCCTGCGGCCTGATCCAAATCAGGATGGCTTTCCGCCGTCGCTTCTGGCGCATAGCGGCGAATAAAGCCCCACAGCGTCTCTTTGTCTTCCGCGCCAGACACCGATGCAAGATTCAGCAGCATCGCAAAGGGCACGATCAACGTCGATTCAGGAACGTCACCGCCGTGGATGTGCCAAACCGGGTTGTTCAACTGCGCCTTCAGATCCTGCCCCGGATAGGCCCGCAACTGCTGATGATACTCATCGTAAGCTTTCGGGATCACATCAAAATGCATCCGCTTGGCCGTTTTGGGCTTTTGGTACATGAAATACGCCAAGCTCTCGGTTGGCGCATAGGTCAGCCATTCGTCAATCGACACGCCGTTGCCGGACGACTTCGAGATTTTTTGACCGTTTTCATCCAGGAACAGCTCATAGCTGAAATGCTCGGGCGCACGACCACCCAGCGCACGGCAGATCGAGTCATAGATCTTTTCGTTCGTCGCATGCTCTTTGCCGTACATCTCAAAATCGACGCCCAACGCCGCCCAACGCGCGCCAAAGTCCGGCTTCCATTGCAGCTTCACATGGCCCCCAGTGACGGGAACGGTCCATTCCTTGCCGGTCTCATCGTCAAAGGTCACGGTGTATGTTTCTGCACAGACCTTTTTCATCGGTACATACATGACCCGCCCGCTTTCAGGGTGCAGCGGCAGGAAAATCGAATAGGTCTGCTGGCGCTCTTCACGCAAACTCTTGAGCATGATCGCCATGATCTCATCATAGCGTTCAACCGCACGCTTGAGAATTTCGTCAAACTGCCCGGACTCGTAGAACTCTTTGGCCGAGTAGAACTCGTACTCAAACCCAAATGTGTCCAGGAACCGCCGCAGCATCGCGTTGTTATGCGCACCAAAGCTGTCGTATTCGCCAAATGGATCCGGCACCGAGGTCAACGGGCGTTGTAAATGCTGCTCCAGAATCTCCGGGTTCGGCACATTGCTGGGCACCTTCCGCATCCCGTCCAAATCATCCGAGAAACAGATCAGCTTGGTCGGAATGTCAGAAAGCGCTTCGAACGCACGCTTTACCATTGTGGTCCGAGCAACCTCACCGAAGGTACCGATATGCGGCAGACCCGAAGGGCCATAGCCGGTTTCAAACAACACATACCCCTTTTCCGGAGCACTTTTCTGATAGCGTTTGAGCAACCGGCGCGCCTCTTCAAAAGGCCAGGCCTTGGACGACATCGCGGTTTCACGCAGTTCAGACATTTCAATGTGCTCCATAGGGAAAGGTGCTCTGGTTGCCCCATGCAACCGGACCGGCCCCTCCTATTGTGCCAGTGCAGCATGAGTCAATAAAGCAGTCGCCCGTTTCCTGCCATAACTGACCAGAAACCGGTGTTTCCCCATGCTCAAAGAGCTAAAGTCTCTTGCACTGCTCCGAATACTCGAACGCTTTCTTCAATAGGCCCGAGACGCAGGTTTCACAGCTAAGCCTTACTGAAGCCACAATGCTGGGACGATTGTGCTCTCCGAAACAAAAAAGACACGGGCCGCACGCTCTGGCTTGACCTGCATATTTCACGGGCTTCTCAGGCCATGTATGACTAAGGCAAGATCAGGAAGCTTACCGGACCAGAGGACAGAAGATGCGACGCGAAACCACCAATCTGATCCGCTTTGTGCTTGAGGACATCGTACCGCCAATCTTGCGCGACAGCGCCGCGTTTCACTGGCTCGCACGTCGGGTCTGGGGTGAACATATCACCCGGCTAGCGGCATTCCGCGAACGCGCGCCTTTTCTGACAGACGAAGAATACGAAACCCTGTATCGCGACCATCCGCGCGTTCATGACGGAACCGACAATTCCGAAGCCTGCATAGATCGGATTGCCAAAGACATCATCGGCGACAGCATCTGCGATGTCGGTTGCGGCACCGGCGTTCTTTTGCAGCGTATCCGTGCCCAGCGCCCAGACATAACCGCCATGACCGGCGTGGATTTTGTGGTCGACGACGCGGAAGCTCTGGACAACATCAGCTATGTCGCCGCACGGATCGAGGATCTGCCCTTTGAAGACAACAGCTTCGACACCGTTATCTGCACCCATGTGATCGAGCACCTGTTGGATTATCGCCAAGCGATTGCGGAACTGCGGCGGGTCGCGCGCAAGCGCGTCATCATTGTGGTCCCGCGTGAGAGGGAATACCGCTACAGCTTCAATCCGCACTTTAACTTCTTCCCCTACACCCACAGCTTTTTGCGCGCTGTACATCCCAGCCCGAGCGTACATGTCTGCGAAGATATCGGGCGCGACATCTATTACTGCGAAGACCGCCCTGTGGATCAAAGCAACGAAAAGCCCGTAAAGGATCAGGCGGCATGAGCGCCACCGCGCCAACGGTTCTGATCTGGACGGGCTTGCTGTTGACGCCTGTCATGATCTCCGCCGGTCAGGTGTTGTTCAAGCTTGCAGGCGGGCGGATCGACGGGCGCGACGCCACAGGCTTAGTGGGCGTAGTACACACCCTTTTTGACCCTTTTTTGCTTGTCGCACTTGCGATCTACGGGTCCGCGACGATCCTTTGGATTTACGTCCTCAGACATGTGCCTTTGTCGCAAGCTTATCCGTTCATGGCGCTTAGCTTTGTGCTGGTTCCCCTCGCCTCGTGGCTGTTCTTTGGCGAAACGCTGGGGCTGCGCTATTGGATCGGGGCCGGGCTTTTACTGAGCGGAATGGCGGTGATGAATACCTGACCGGTTTAACCTGCCACACAAACGCGGCAAACAAGATGTTGAACCTGCCCTGCCCCCCTTCTATCCTGCGCCTTTGAAGAACCCCAAGCAGGATGCACCGAATGACCGAGCAAGTTCCCCACCCGATGTCCCCACAGGATTGCCTTGTGGCGATCATGGTTGCGATTTCGGCATCTGACGAAACGATCCGAACCGCTGAACTGGTCAAGATAGAAGTTGCGGTGAACATGCTGCCGGTCTTCGCCGGGTATGACATCGACCGGATGCGCCATGTGTCACAGATCGTTTTTGATCTGTTCGAACAAGAAGACGGCTTGGATGCTCTGTTTGGGCTGATCCGCGACAACCTTCCTGAACGGCTGAACGAAACAGCTTATGCGCTGGCCTGCGATGTTGCCGCCGCAGACGGATCGCTGGCCGAGACCGAGCTGCGTTTGCTGGAAGAAATCCGGTATGAGCTCAGCATCGATCGCTTGCACGCTGCCGCAATCGAACGCGGTGCCCGCGCGCGTCACGCCGTCTGACAACAGGCGTCGTCGGGTTTCACAGCTTAACTGCCATATAGCGAGCCCCACCGTTCAAGCAGTGCGCGTTGCAGCTTTCGCGACCTTCGGTTCCAGCTGCGCGCGCCATCCGGACGTTCACGCTGAGCACGCGGTATTTTCGCGCGTTTCGCCACGTCTGCCGTGAAGATAGCAAAGGCCAGGTCGACCCCGTCTGCTGTTGTCAGGAAACCGCCCAGCCCGGAAACAAAGTTCAGTGTCCCGGTCTTGGCGTCAACCTTAACTGGGTGGTTCTTGACGACTCGACCATTCCGATCGGTCAAGGCAAAAGGTTTCATCAACGGGCGCAATATCCCCGACTTCTGTGCGACCACCAAGGCCGAAACCAGATCTGCGGGTACAATGCGCGAAGCATCACCAAGACCGGAATGATCGACCATGGCGATACCGTTCACACCAAAGCTCTCCAAAGCCCATCGGTTCATCTCGGCCGCCGACTCTGCCAAGTTCCTGGGATAAACACCCCGTGCCTTTGTCGCCGCCAGTCCGACCATCTCAGCCGTCAGATTGGTCGAGTATTTCAGCATCCCACGCAGAATACTCTCCAGCGGATCACTGCGATGCACCACAAGATCCAAGCTCTGCGGGCGCTCTCGTGTCACCTGCACCCGTCCCAGCACGATCCCGTTTGACCGCGCCAGGGTTCGGAACACATCCCCTGCATAAAGCGCGGGTTTACGTACTGGCAACCAGCGGGCTCCGCCATTCCCCAACGCACCTTTGGCCACGGTCCAGCGATCCTGGCGCGCGCTTGGTTGATAGGTATAGATCGGCAGGCTTCGGCTCTCGACGCGCATCGAGGCTACATCCACCGCAGGCACATAGCGCGCGCTGCGCGCGTCCATGCTTACGTCATATCCTTTGCCCGCGCGCTTCCACTCAAAGTGCACCCGGTTGAAATTCAACGAAATCCCGCTGATGGCAGGACTGTACCCCACATGATCGGGCTGTCCAGGGTCGATGCTGAAAACAAATGGCAGTGCCCCGTCGTAGACCTTGAACGCACCACGCACCTCGGTAATCCCAGCCTCTCGCAGGTTGGCCGCCATCGAGGCTAGTGCATCAGTATCCAACAGTGGATCCCCACCGCCCGCCAGGATTAAATCGCCATGCAGGATGCCGTTTTCGATCGGTCCATCCGCCACCAGACGGGTTTCAAATCGGTGATCCGTGCCCAAAACGTCCAGGGCATAAAGCGCGGTCAACGCCTTGCCAACGCTGGCGGGGGGCAAGGCGGCCCCTTCTCCAAACACCTCCAGCTGCGCTCCGGTCGCTACATCCGCAACCGCAAACACAACCTCGCCTTTTAACCCGGCCGCAGCCACCAGGCGTTCGGCCCCGCTTAGCGGCACACCGCGGATCTGCGGCCTGAGAGAAACTAGCGGGGCCTGTGCAAGACCTGCTGCCGGGATTAGAGATGCCCCTAATCCCCCCAGAAACACACGACGTGAAAAACGATCAGCCATAGCTGAATTAAAATCCCACAGAATAAAATCGCACAACCTCTCGCTGAGATTATGCGCCCATAGGGGCTATTCCGGCAACACTTGTGCGCGCCACTCTCCGCGCGTTCGGATTTCGGTCGAGCTGACATCAACCATTGGCACGTTCACGAAACACCAGGCCGGGGCTTGCGCCTGACCCAAAAGATGTCGCGCCTGCCCATCGATGCGATACTTTGCATAGACCCGAGCCGCAGGTGACATCCGCGCCGAAATCCGATCCCCCGGCCGCGCGACGACGCCGACTGGCACGCTATCCATGATCAGCCGCCAATCTTTCCAACGATGAAACTGCGCCAGGTTATCCGCCCCCATCAGCCAGACAAACCGAACCTGCGGGTACAGCCGCCGAAGTGCTGCCAGAGTATCCGCTGTCGCCCGCGTGCCCGTCATCGCCTCGATATCCGTCACGTCGACCTTCGGGTGCTGCATCACGGCTTTCGCGGCTTGCAACCGCCGCGCCATCGGGGCTGGTCCATGCTCCTTCAACGGATTGCCCGGCGAGACCAGCCACCACACCCAATCCAGCCCAAACGCCTTCATCGCCTCGCGCGTGACGTGCACATGGCCTTTGTGCGGAGGATCAAAAGACCCGCCGAACAGCCCGATCACCTGCCCGGGTCGCGCATATGGAATATGATAACGCTCCATCCCCTGCTGATGTTCAGAACTCAAGGGGGTTGTCAATCAACAGGTTGCACCGCATCACCCAGCTTGACACGCCCCGGGCGGAGGACTTCGGCACACCAACCCCCATGCCCGCGCACGGCAGAGTAACCGCCCTGGCCCAGAGCCTCTTCCATCCGACTGCACGGCGCGCAGATCACGGTAAAGCGCAGGATGGCCTCGCCCACCTGCACCTCACGCCCCTTGAGGGCCGCCAGATTGATCCCCGACACCACCAGATTACGCCGCAGGATTTCCGGTGCCACGGGCCTTTGCCCCAGATAAGTGCCAATCGCCGCCAGATGTTCGTGCTGGATCAGAGTCACCGCCCGCGTGCCAGCGCGGCCACGGTCGCCGTCGAGCCCGCCAATGGAGATCACGGCCTCATTCACCTTGACCATTTCCACCCGCCGCTCGGGTCGTAGCCCGATCCATTCGACACGTCCCGGCTGCGCCCAACCGGCAATCAGCTTTGCCAATTCAGACAATTTATACCCCTTGTTTGATCAAGCCTTTTTAGGTGAAGCCGGCACTAAGCGAAATTCACAAAACCACCAGCTTGCCCCGCACGCCGCGCTCAGATATCCAGCGTTCCAACTCAATTTCCCCGACCCAGAGGACGCGACATGGCCGCCTATCAATATGTCTACCACATGCAGGGTGTCTCCAAGACCTATCCCGGTGGCAAGAAGTGCTTTGAAAACATCCACCTGAGCTTTCTGCCCGGTGTGAAAATCGGTGTCGTCGGCGTCAACGGCGCGGGTAAATCGACGCTGATGAAAATCATGGCCGGCCTCGATACCGATTTCACTGGTGAGGCGTGGGCGGCTGAGGGTGCCAAGGTCGGCTATCTGCCGCAGGAACCGCAGTTGGATGAATCGCTGACCGTCCGCGAAAACGTCATGCTGGGCGTGGCCGCGAAAAAGGCCAAGGTCGACCGCTTCAACGAAATCGCCATGGAGATCGCCGAGAATTACTCGGACGAGCTGATGGAGGAGATGACCACCCTGCAGGACGCGATCGACGCGGAAAACCTGTGGGATCTCGACAGCCAGATCGACGTCTCGATGGAGGCACTGCGCTGCCCGCCGGACGATGCCAACATCGCTAACCTCTCGGGTGGTGAGAAACGCCGCGTGGCGCTCTGCAAGCTGCTGCTCGAAGCGCCCGACATGCTGCTGCTCGATGAACCGACCAACCACCTGGACGCCGAGACTATCGCCTGGCTGCAACAGCACCTGATCGACTACAAAGGCACCATCCTGATCGTCACCCACGACCGGTACTTTCTGGATGACATCACCGGCTGGATTCTGGAACTCGACCGCGGCCGCGGCATTCCGTATGAGGGCAACTATTCCGCATGGCTGGAGCAAAAGGCCAAACGGCTGGAGCAGGAAGCGCGCGAGGACAAGTCCAAGCAGAAGACCCTGCAGCGCGAACTGGAATGGATGCGTCAGGGTCAGAAGGCCCGTCAGGCCAAATCCAAGGCCCGGATCAATGCTTATAACGAACTGGCCGAGCAGTCCGAACGCGAAAAGCTGACCCGCGCTCAGATCGTCATCCCCAACGGCCAGCGCCTTGGCGGCAAGGTGATCGAGGTCGAGGGCCTTTCGAAACACATGGGCGACAAGCAACTGATCGAAGGGCTGGACTTCGCCCTGCCCCCCGGCGGCATTGTCGGCGTCATCGGCCCCAACGGCGCGGGTAAATCGACCCTGTTCAAGATGCTCACCGGTCAGGAACAGCCCGACAGCGGCACCATCACGCTGGGCGACACGGTCGAACTGTCTTATGTCGACCAATCGCGCGACGACCTGAAAGACAACGACACCGTGTGGGAAGCGATCACCGGCGGGGCCGAGATCATTCAGCTGGGCGATGCACAGGTCAATTCCCGCGCCTACTGCTCGTCCTTCAACTTCAAAGGCGGCGATCAGCAGAAAAAGGTCTCGCTGCTGTCAGGGGGTGAGCGCAACCGCGTCCACATGGCCCGCTTGTTGAAAGAGGGCGGCAACGTCCTGCTGCTCGACGAACCGACCAACGACCTGGACGTCGAAACCCTGCGCGCACTGGAAGACGCGCTGGTCGATTTCGCCGGCTGCGCCGTCGTTATCTCACACGACCGCTTTTTCCTCGACCGGATCTGCACGCATATTCTGGCCTTCGAAGGCGACGCGCATGTGGAGTGGTTCGAGGGCAACTTCGAGGACTACGAAGAGGACAAAAAGCGCCGTCTGGGACCGGATGCGCTCGAGCCCAAGCGGTTGAAGCATAAGAAGTTTGCAAGATAGACGTTTCTATAGGCGGCAATTTTGCCGCCTTTTTTCCAACCAAAGAAACAGAAATGCAGAAAAAACTTACAGAACTTCGATTTTGGCTGAAACAAGCCCTTTGGTTTGTTCCCTTTGCCTACTTTCTCAACTTTATTTATGCTGTTTACTCCGATCAATCCGGCGGAACTTTTGGAGACACCTTTGGCGCGGCAAACGCCCTCTTCTCAGGAACAGCTTTACTCTTGTTAGTGCTTGCGGTCAGCCTTCAACGAGAAGAGCTCGAACACGTCAAAAAGGAACGAAATGACACTCTAAAACTCCTTGAAGGGCAAGAAGGTATCAATGAAGCGCAAAGAGTTGCTTTAGAAAAGCAATTGTTTGAAAGCTCCTTTTTCTCTCTATTTTCCATGATCAACGAGGAGAAAGCCCGGTTGCTAGAACAAGAGGGCGCAGCCGGAAAAGAAACAGTTCGCTTAGAGCAGTACCGCAGAGCATCCGAGTGTCTCCTCGAAAAAAAGCCATTGAAAGTGAGTTCCATCCCAGTCAGCGGCACCACTTAGATCTAGAAGCAAACAAGATTTTCAACCTCGTTAACTTAATTTCCGCAGCAGTTGCACTAGTCAAAAGCGCAGAAAACAACGAACGCGACACCGAATTTTATACTTCGTTGATTCGAGGCACAGTAGACTACGATACGGCAATTTGCTTCGCTTGGTTTCACGCTTCGATAAATGACAAAAAATCAACCGTGTCATTGGCTTACGAAACTCTTGATATTGAGCAGTCGTTAGCTCCTCTCCACACGAAATGCGTTGACCAAATTTTACGAAAGGAAGAACCGTAATCACATAGTCAGCGAGCGTAGGGTGGGTACTCGCACTCGTCACTCCTCAATTTCCGATAATTCAACCAAATCAAATGACGGGTGAAATCACCCATCTTGGGGTTCTCCGAACGCCCCTTCGTTCACGCCACTGCTCCACTCCGGCCCTACCCAACCCGAACGAATATCTCGATGGTTTGATAAACAGGGTTACGTCGCTGGACGCCATCCAGCCACTTCGAAATGCATCAAGCCCCCTCGAAGCGACCAAACTCCGGCGTCTCAGTCAAAACTCTAATGGATGATAGCAGTTGCAGGCTTTAAGCTGACTGGTTTCTGCGAAATTTGCCCAGACCAAACAGCCCGGCCAACGCGCCAACCAGCAGCAACCAACTGGCGGGAATCGGGACAGCCGCAAGGTTTGCCTGCGCCACGGCACCTTCCGTTACGCCCTGCTCTTGGTTGGGGCGTTCCCGCAATAGCTCCAACTCTTCAAGATGCCGGTCATGTTCAGAGGGTTCGGGTGCTTGGGTCAAACGGAGATTTTCCCATTCCAACTCTTCACGATGTCTTTCGCTATCAAAGCCTGATAAAAGCTCGGATGTAACTTGATCACCATCCGCAGTCGAACGTTCCGACCCTTCTGAAATGGTCAAAGCTCCTGACGCTCCGGCCCAAAACAGAACCGCTAATGTGCAAATAACTCTCATATTGGCCCCCACGACACTGTCTTTAAGCATAGCATCCCAGCGTCATTTTTCAAACATCACAATAATTGAATTAAAATGAAGACTTATGAGATCAAAGGATACCGTCCTATCAAGACACCTCTGATCCTGTGCCTAAAAGGGCCGCAAGCAAAGCTGCGATTCTCAATAGTCTCATTATGCGTTTATTCGGAAACCGGGACGACCACCGGTCGTATGAGCCAGGCACGGCAATTCCCACTCTTTGATCAAAGACCCCTTGAATCACTGCAATATGCTCTGGGGCCGCTGTCCAATTCAGGCGATCATCCCTTGCCACACGGCCACCTCAATGCCATATGAAGGGAGCTTACGTTTTTCTATTTCGACCCACTGTCTCCTTTTACGGCGCTCAGTCTATCGATCCAGACAACGACGCCAGGCTGCCGCATCCACGTGGGCAGCACCAAACAGGAGACAACGGATATGCCTGCAGGCACCGTAAAATGGTTCAACACCACCAAAGGCTACGGCTTTATCGCACCCGAAGATGGCGGCAAAGACATCTTCGTTCACATCTCGTCAGTAGAGCGTTCGGGCCTGACCGGTCTGGCCGACAACCAGAAAGTCACGTACGAGCTGCGCGCTGGTCGTGACGGTCGCGAAAGCGCCGACAACATCCAACTGGCCTAAGCCGGTAAAAGGGTAAGGCGCGTCTTTGCCCTTTTCTATCCGGCCGCCTGCGTGGCGGCCGGAACACATCACGACCACGTGATGTTTGCCCCAGAATTGACCAAATATCATATCATACTGAAACTGTTCTTAAGTTTCCTTGGTCATTCGATGAGGGTTTTCCATGTTTACACGCCGTGTTTTTCTGGCCGGAACAGCAGCCAGCCTGTTGCCGGGAATCGCCAGCGCCAAGAAAGCGGTCGAATATGATCCGACGCCGCAATTCGTGCGCATCAAAAAGCAATTCGTGCCTGGGCAGCTTCTGGTCGCCCCCCGGTCGTTCTATCTCTACTACGTGACCGAACCACGCAAAGCGATCCGCTATGGTTGTGGTGTTGGAAAGGCGGGGCTGGAATTTACCGGATCGGCGACCATCGATGTGAAAAAGGAATGGCCCACCTGGCGTCCGACCGATGAAATGATCGAGCGTGACCCGGTTACCTACGCAAAATTCAAAGACAATGACTATGTGCAGCCCGGTGGCGGAGATAACCCTTTGGGCGCGCGGGCGCTGTATCTTTTCCAGAACGGCGTCGACACATATTTCCGCATCCATGGTACAACGCAGCCGCAAACCATTGGTCATGCAGTGTCAAACGGGTGCGTCCGTATGCTGAACGAACATGTCATTGACCTATACAATCGTGTCCCAATCGGAACAGTGGTCACGGTCGTCTGATCAAAGTCAGGGGGCCGCTGCCTGCCCGACAAGTTCCAGAACGGATGGGCCCAGCGCATCCACGATCCGGGCGACCCCGTCGGCATTTGGGTGAATGCCGTCGGCCTGCATGAACTGTGACACTGCACCAGGATCGCCCTCGGCTGTCAGCCCTTCAAAGAAACTGCTGGCAAACAAGACCCCATAGTCTTGCGCCAATTCGGGGTACATCGCGTCAAATGCCTGTTTGTAGTCCGTTCCGTAATTGCCCGGCGCTTGCATTCCGATCAGCAGAACAACAACGCCGCCATCCCGCGCAACCTCCAGAATTTCGCGCAGGTTGGCCCGTGAGACTTCAGGGTCGATTCCGCGCAATAGGTCATTTCCGCCTAAGGCGACGATCATTCCATCCACATCCGGCGTCAGGGTCCATTCCACCCGCGCAGCTCCGCCTGCCGTTGTGTCACCTGAAACGCCGGCGTTGATCATCTGCACATCCGCGCCCTGCGCCCGAAGCCAACGGTCAAGCTGAGGTACAAACCCGTCTTCTTCCACCAGCCCATAGCCTTGCGTCAACGAATCCCCTAAGGCGGCAATCACCACTTGCTCGGCTGTGGCCGTGAAACCGCAGAAGATAAACAGACCTGTCATCAAAGCCTTGCGCAATGTGGTGATCGCTCCATATCCCAAAGGACCGCTCCTTAATCGGGTAAACCCATGACATCTGCTGTTCTCACCCTCCAAAATGCTGCTTTGTCGCTGGATGGCAATGCCGGGCGGGTCGATATTCTGCATGACATTACGTTGTCTGTGACCAAGGGTGAAACACTGGGCCTGATCGGGCCGTCCGGTTCGGGCAAATCTTCGCTCCTGATGTTGATGGGTGGGTTGGAGCAAGCGACCAGCGGACAGATCACCGCGCTGGATCAGGACCTGACAAGCATGGACGAAGATGCACTGGCCCGCTTTCGCCGCAACAACATGGGAGTGGTGTTCCAAAACTTTCACCTGATCCCGACCATGACTGCGCTTGAGAATGTCGCAACACCGCTGGAGCTGTCAGGGCACAGGGATGCGTTCGACCTGGCCGAGACTGAGCTGGACGCTGTCGGGCTATCGCATCGGCGCGATCACTATCCGGCGCAACTGTCGGGCGGTGAACAACAGCGCGTGGCACTTGCCCGTGCCTCAGCGCCGCGCCCCAAGATTTTGTTGGCAGATGAACCCACCGGGAACCTGGATGAAACCAACGGCGCTGCGATTGTTGATCTCCTGTTTGGACTGCGTCAGAAATTTGATGCGACCCTCGTTCTTGTCACTCACAGCCGTTCCTTGGCGGAACGCTGCGATCGGGTTGTTCGCCTTCGCGATGGACGGATTGCGGAAGAAACTCGGCAGGAGGCCGCCGAATGAGCCTGCGACTGGCGGGGCGGCTCGCCCGTCGCGAGCTGCGCGGAGGCTTGCGGGGGTTTAGGATCTTTCTGGCCTGTCTGGCGCTTGGCGTCGCAGCCATTGCAGCCGTAGGGTCGGTACGGCAAGCCATTCAAACCGGATTGGCGCAAGAAGGTGCTTCGCTTTTGGGCGGCGACGCCCAGCTTGAATTCACCTATCGCTTTGCAGATGAGGCCGAGCGCGCCTGGATGCAGCAAGCATCCGAGCAGGTGTCCGAGATCGTCGATTTCCGCTCGATGGCTGTTGTGCCCCGTGCCGAAGAACCGGAGCGCGCACTGACGCAAGTGAAATCTGTCGACACTGCGTACCCCTTGATTGGTTCGGTCAGACTGGATCCTGACATAACGCTGGATGACGCCCTAAACGGGACATCCGGCTTGCCCGGAGCAGTCATGGAACAAGTTCTGATCGACCGGCTTGGGCTGGCCGTTGGTGATCGCTTCAAGCTTGGGGCGCAGGAATTTGTCCTGACAGCCGCACTGGTGAACGAACCCGACAGCGCGGCAGATGGGTTTGGCCTTGGACCGCGCACATTGGTGAGAACCGAGGCGCTACAGACGTCTGGGTTGTTGGAGCCCGGCACTCTGTTTTCGACCAAATACCGTTTGAACCTGCCAGACACGATCGTCCTTGCCGAAATCGCCGCCGAAGCTGACAAAGCCTTCGACGGCACGGGAATGCGATGGAGCGATGCGCGCAACGGTGCCCCCGGTATTTCCGAGTTTGTCAGCCGCCTGAGCGCCTTTCTGGTTCTTGTCGGCCTCTCGGGCCTTGCGGTGGGCGGCATTGGCGTTTCAGCCGCCGTGCGCGCGTACCTGAGCCAAAAAACAGAAACCGTGGCGACCTTGCGCACCTTGGGGGCTGATCGCGCAACGATTTTTCAAACTTACATGCTTCAGATCGGCGTGCTGTCTGTCATCGGAATTGCGCTCGGCCTGGCGCTGGGCGGGCTGGCTCCGCTGCTTCTGGCGCCTCTGTTGGAAAGCCAGTTACCGGTTCCGGCAGTATTCTCGCTCTATCCACAGCCACTGATTGAGGCCGCAATCTATGGGCTGCTTACCGCATTTCTGTTCACGCTTTGGCCATTGGCCAGAACCGAAGACGTGCGGGCCGCAACCCTGTTTCGCGATGCGCTGAGTACGGCCCGAGCGCTCCCACGCCCGATTTATGTCATCGCCACCGCAATTGGTCTCGCATTGCTTGTCTCCGTTGCCGCCTGGTTCAGCGGTTCCACACGATTGACCCTTTGGACAAGCGGCGGGCTTGTAGGTGCGCTGGTTTTATTAAGCCTCTCTGCCTATGCCATTCGCAAACTGGCCCGGGCCGTAGCTCCTCTGGCACGCGGCCGCCCTGCCCTGCGATGGGCCTTGTCCGCCATTTCAGACCCGCGTGAGGGCGCAGGCTCGGTTGTTCTGTCGCTCGGTCTGGGCTTGTCCGTTCTGGCCGCCGTTGGACAGATCGACGGCACGCTGCGCAACGCAATCTCAGGCAACCTACCAGATGTCGCGCCCTCATATTTCTTTGTCGACATCCAAAAGGATCAGATGCCCGGCTTTTCCGATCGCCTGACCTCGGACCCTGCCGTCAGCCGCATCGAAAGCGCGCCAATGCTGCGTGGGATCATCACGCAGATCAATGGCCGCCCTGCCCGTGATGTGGCTGGTGATCATTGGGTGCTCGAAGGAGACCGTGGTGTCACCTATTCTGCCCGACCCCCGGCAAACGCGAATGTAACCGATGGGGAGTGGTGGGCCGAGGATTATTCGGGCACACCTCAGGTCAGCTTTGCCGCTGAAGAAGCCGCCGAAATGGGCCTGCAACTTGGCGATCAACTGACCGTCAATATCCTTGGTCGCGACATAACCGCAGAGCTGACCTCGTTGCGCGAGGTGGATTTCTCAACCGCAGGAATGGGATTCATCATGTCGATGAACCCCTCTGCCCTGTCCGGTGCACCGCATAGTTTCATCGCCACTGTCTATGCAGAAGAGCAGGCCGAGGCTGCCATCCTCAGGGATCTCGCAGGTCAGTTCCCCAACATCACGGCCATTCGCGTACGCGATGCCATCGACCGCGTTTCAGGGCTGCTGGCCGGTATCGCCGCCGCCACATCTTACGGCGCAGGTGTGTCCTTGCTAACCGGATTTCTGGTCTTGATCGGAGCCGCAGCGGCAGGCGAACCTGCCCGCAGATACGAAGCGGCAATCCTGAAAACCCTCGGGGCCAATCGGGGCCGCATCCTGCGCAGCTTTGGCCTGCGCTCTGTCTTATTGGGGGCCGCCGCAGGCTGCGTCGCCTTGCTGGTCGGCATTCTGGGCGGATGGGCCGTTGCCACCTACATTTTCGAGACGGATTTTGCGATCATCTGGTCTTCGGCGTTGGGCATTGTTCTGGCCGGGATCGGCGTCACGCTTTGCGCAGGTCTTGCCTTTGCTCTGCGCCCGCTTTCGGCCCGGCCAGCCCGCATCCTGCGCGCCAGCGACTAAGCTCAGCGCACACAGGCCACGGGCTGCAAAAGCTTCAGCAACGGATCATTGTCACAAACCAAAGCATCCAGCGAAACATCATCGAGAGAGGCGTAAAACACTTCGGCCGCGTCCTGCAGCGCCAACCGCAACCGGCAGGCATCCGTCAAGGGGCAGGTATTGTCCGCATCCGCAAAACATTCGGCAATGGGCAAGGCGCCCTCAACATGCCGGAACACCGCGCCGATCCGAATTTCTTCCGCCGGGCGCGCCAAAGACATGCCGCCATTGCGGCCGCGTTGTGTGCTTAGATAGTCCAACTGGCTCAGTTGGTTGATCACCTGCGCGAGATGATTTTCCGAAATGTTACACACTTCGGCAATTTCCGACTTGGTGACCAACCTGTCCGGGTGCGCTGCGCAATACATCAAAAGGCGCACGGCAATATTTGTCCGTTTCGTAATCCGCATGAGGGCCTCCCTGAATTCAAGATGCAGCCTTATTGCATGTCCGGGAAAAAAGCGGTTTGACATACATCAATCGATCAAAAGGACGCCTTATCCATGCCTGACCCCTATTTCTTTGGCTATGGCAGCCTTGTGAACCTCGCCACACATGATTTTCCCGACCCGCGTCCGGCAAAACTGAAAGGCTGGAGGCGGGCGTGGCGTCATACCGATCTGCGCCCGGTCGCGTTCCTGACCGCAGTTCCCGACCCCGAGGCTGAGATCGAAGGAATGATCGCGCATGTGCCAAAAAACGACTGGGCCGCACTGGATCAGCGGGAATGGGCCTATGACCGGGTTCCGGCAACGAATTCGATTTCACACACCCTGACGCATGATGTCGAAATCGCGGTTTATGCGGTGCCCCATGACCGGCACACCGCGCCCAGCAATCACCATCCCTTGCTGCTCAGTTATATCGATGTGGTTGTGCAGGGATACCTGAGGGCGTTTGGACCAGATGGTGCGGACCGGTTCTTTGCCACAACCGACGGCTGGGACGCGCCTGTTGTGAATGATCGGGCCGAGCCGAAATATCCCCGTCACCAACTGCTCAAACCTGACGAGACAGCATTTGTAGATAACCGCCTGAAGCGCGCATCGGTAAAGATAATCCAGCCACATCAACAAAAAGAGGCAGACGAATTTCCTGCCTCTTTCAAATTCTAAATTCATACCGTTTCGGTACGGAGCATTCAGCCCCGTGCGCGGATCACCTGCAGCAAGGGCAGTAGAGCCGCCATTTCCGGCCCCCGCTCCATCCCGGTCAGGGCTTTGCGCAGCGGCATGAACAGGCCCTTGCCCTTGCGGCCTGTTGCCTCTTTCACCGCTTTGGTCCAAGTACCCCAGGTCTCGCCATCAAACGGGCCATCGGGCAACAAAGCGACCGCTTCGGCAATAAACTCTCGATCTTCATCGGCAATCAATGGTTCGGCCCCATCGCGGCACAGTTCCCACCAGCCTTTCAGATCAGCCAGAGTGGTGATGTTTTCGCGCGCCATTGCCCAGAAGGGTTCCGCCAAATCAGCCGGAACTCCAGCGTCTTCCACCGCATCAGCTACATCTGTCAGCGGCAGCGATTGCAGGTGCTTTGCGGTCAGAGGGAACAGGTCCTGTACGTCAAACTTGGTCGGTGCCGCACCAAACCGGTTCACATCAAACCCTTCGATCAGTTCCGCCATGTCCGAGCGCAACTCAACCGGGTCAGACGACCCCAGACGCGCCATCAGGCTCAACAAAGCCATCGGCTGCACGCCCTGTTCGCGCAGGTCGCGCAACGCCAGCGTGCCCAAACGTTTCGAAAGGGCCTCACCCTGCGGGCCGGTCAGTAGCGAGTGGTGGGCAAAACGGGGGCACTGGCCGCCCAGCGCTTCGATGATCTGGATCTGCGTAGCGGTGTTGGTCACGTGGTCCGACCCCCGCACCACATCGGTTACACCCATTTCGGTATCGTCCACAACGGACGCAATCGTGTAAAGCACCTGACCGTCACCGCGGATCAGCACGGGGTCAGAAACTGAAGCAGCATCAATCGAGATGTCGCCCAGAATACCATCAGTCCATTCGATACGCTCATGATCCAGCTTGAAGCGCCATACACCGTTGCCACGTTCGGCGCGCAGGGCGTCTTTCTCGGCATCTGACAGGTTCAGCGCGGCCCGGTCATAGACCGGTGGCTTGCCCATGTTCAGTTGCTTCTTGCGTTTCAAGTCCAGCTCGGTCGGCGTCTCAAACGCCTCATAGAACCGACCCATCTCACGCAGCTTGTCCGCAGCTTCGGCATAGCGATCCAAGCGCTCAGACTGGCGTTCAACCTTGTCCCAGTGCAGACCCAGCCACTCCAGATCCCGCTTGATGGCATCGACATATTCTTCTTTCGAGCGCTCGGGATCGGTGTCGTCAATTCGCAGGATGAATGTACCGCCCGCCTTGCGAGCGATCAGATAGTTCATCAGGGCGGTGCGCAGGTTGCCCACATGGATGTATCCGGTGGGCGACGGGGCGAAACGGGTGGTTGTCATGGGTGTCTCCTGTTGGCGCGGCTCTTGTCATAAGACGCGTGTTTTGTCCAGTCGCAGGCCCGCTCACGCGAACGTGGAGTGGCAGCCGCCCTGTTCCGTCCTATCTATTTGACGCTGGCACCTAAAGGGAGACCCCAAAATGACTTTCAATCTTACACGCCGCGCCGCGTTGGGCGCAGCCGCAGCTTTGCCATTTGCGTCTGCCGCTTCACCGCTTCTGGCTGCAGGCTCGGGCACCAAAGCAAACTCGACCATCGCCAAGTCCTTCACGCTGGGCGACTTTACGGTAACCACGCTGCTGGATGGCAGCATTGCACGCGACGGTGCCAAAGAGATCTTTGGCGGTGGAGCGACAGATGAGGAATTCGCCAAGGTTTCAGCGGACAATTTCATTCCGGCAGATGCAGCCCAGTTTTTCTTTACCCCTTCACTGGTCAACACAGGTTCTGAACTGGTTCTTTTTGACACCGGATTGGGACAAGGTGGCATTCAGGCAGCTCTGGCCGATGCAGGCGTGACGCCGGACCAAATCGACGTCGTGGTGCTGACACACATGCATCCTGATCACATCGGAGGCATGACCACCAACGACGCGCCTACATTTGCAAATGCGCGTTACGTGACCGCTGCGCCCGAATATGATTTCTGGGCGGCGCAGGAGGCGGGCAACCGCGTCGGCGATCTGGTGGCCGCCAAGGTAACCCCACTGGCAGAAAAGATGAGCTTTATCGGCGACAGTGGCGAAGTGACGTCAGGCATCACGGCAGTCGCCGCGTATGGCCACACGCCAGGTCACACCGTGTATCATCTGGAAAGCAACGGACAGCGCCTTATCCTGACGGCAGATCTGGCCAACCACTATGTCTGGTCTTTCGCGCATCCCGAATGGGAGGTCCGATTTGACATGGACAAGGCAGCAGCAACAGCCGCGCGTCGCAACGTTCTGGGGATGCTGGCGGCAGATAAGGTACCGATGGTCGGCTATCACATGCCGTTCCCCGGCGCGGGCTTTGTCGAAACCCGAGGCGACGGTTTCCGCTTTGTCCCGGTCAGCTATCAGATGATGGGCTAAGCCGTTAATACCCCGGATCCGGCCTCACTTTCGAGCCGTCGGTGAACCGCGAAAGGCGAAACGCGGCCGGATCCACGCAAGGCGTCGTTTCAGCGACAAGATCGGCGATCAACCGTCCGGCGCCCGGACCAATGCCAAATCCATGGCCAGAGAATCCTGTGCCAATGAATAGGCCCGGCAACTCATCAACACCTGAGATCACCGGAATGGCGTCAGGCGTAACGTCGATCATTCCAGCCCAACTTTGCACAACTTCGCTGTTCATAAGCGCCGGGAACCCTTTGCAGGCGCGGCTCCAAGCGTGCCGCAACACTTTCTGCGATGGCTCAGGGTTCAAATTTCGGCACTGCTCGAACGGGGTCACATCGGTGGGCAGCCAGTGCCGATCGTGTCGCGCTTCGATCGCCCAGCGTCTGGACAGGCGAAAGCGCAAGGATTTCCACTCCTGCGCAAAGGCAGGCAAGAACCGTTTCGCAAGCCGGAAGCTGTCGGGCACAATGTCCACCGTGTTTTCGTGGCCAGACGCAATGGTATAGCCGCCGTCAGCGCGCTTGCGGATCGCAAAATCGTCGGACCACAACGCGGGTCCAGGCCCATCGTGCACGGGGGATGTGCGAAGCACTGTGTTCAAAACCTTGAGTTGCGGCAGCTCGACGCCCGCGTTGCCAGCAAACAACCGCGACCAGGCCCCACCCGCCAGAACGACGCGTCCGCAAACCACTTTTCCACGCTCGGTAAAGACACCGGAAATGTGCCCATCCTTGGTTTCGACGCTGCGGACTGCACATTGCGTCATGATCACAGCGCCCCGGTCTCGTGCAGCCTCGGCAATAGCCGGAGCAGCCCATTGCGGCTCGGCACGACCGTCCTGCGGCATGTAAAGCGCTGTTGTCAAACCTGTTTGGTGCCCTTGCAGCAAATCGGAAAGCTCACCGCCGGACACTATCCTGGCCCCGGTCTGCAATCCCTCAACATGGCGCATCCACTTTTGCAGGTTGGCTGCGTCTCTTGCGCCAGAGGCCCCAAAAAGGATGCCGGATTGGGTATAGCCTGTTTCGCGCCCCAAACGCTCGTCCAGCGTTTGCCAGATGCGCAACGCCTCTTGCATCAGGGGAATTTCCCTTGGGTCTCGCATACCCAGACGCACCCAACCCCAATTGCGCGAACTCTGCTCTGCTGCAATCTGACCCTTTTCACACAAAAGAACAGAAGCGCCGCGTTCAGCTAGCTCCAATGCCGTTGAAACGCCGATGATGCCACCGCCAATAACAACAACATCCACATGTTTGGGCAGAGCCAGATCAGATTCAACTGGGGTCGGTTTGGGTGCGGTCATCAATAGGTCTTACATCGGTCGCTTGGACCAGTATGGAGACCTGCCCGCCGCGTATAGGCAATGTGAATTCCGAGCGTTGTTGCAGTATTTTCGACACCTGTGGCCCAGGTGCCGAAATCGGTGTCAGCAACGAGCGTATTAGGCCGCGCCGGACAACTCTGCCCATTTCTGGCGCAAGATCGCCGACAACCCGTTTTGTTTGGATGCCGCTTGATTTGTTACTTCCTTTTGCGGCAGCAACCTCGGAAACTCGGTTCGGAAATTGAGTGCAGCAAGCTCATCCAATTCTCGCTGTTCCTCCATTAGATTGGCGATCGCCGCATCCAGCTTTTCTTCATCCAATTCTTGCGGCTGCGTCTCTATAGACCGCCATTTCAAAGGTGTATGAAGCGAATTGTCATATTCCTTGTACATTTTACCACCACACCGTTCACTCAGACATCTAACCCGGGATGCGTCGCTCGTACCGCGAACCAATTTTACGCGTACAGATTAAATTGCGTCGCACCCGCCCCACATCGGGCAACTTCTAAGCAAAAATGTGGCAGAAAAATGTCGCGCAGGCAAGCTTGAGGCAGCCGTAACCGCCTCAAATCACAATCAATTTCTCACACTTGGGATACAATTTTGCCTAATCTATATACACTGTTTCCAAACTGGCCGTCCGGCCCCTGGTTTTCAGGTCCGATCGCGCCATCGATTCACAATTGGATAGCGCCGATCCAGCCAGAACGCCCGCTTGCTGAGGCGCGTACCGGGGGCAGACTGGAACCGTTTGTATTCACTGATGTAAATCAGATGTTCGACCCGCCGGGCCTCGGCTACGTCATACCCGGCAGCGACGCAGTCGGCGATTGAGCCATCCTGATCGACCAAAATCTCAAGGATACCGTCCAGAACCGGGTAGTCGGGCAAGCTGTCGCTGTCCTTCTGGTCTGCGCGCAGCTCGGCACTTGGCGGTTTGTCGATAATGGACGGGCGGATCACCTCGCACTTGGGACCCATCATCCAGTCACGATGATTGACGTTGCGCCAACGGCAGGTTTCAAACACGCGGGTTTTGTACAGATCTTTGATCGGATTATAACCGCCATTCATGTCGCCATAGATCGTGGCATAGCCCACTGCGACCTCGGACTTGTTGCCCGTGGTCAACAGCATTTCACCAAACTTGTTCGAGATCGCCATCAGCAACAGTCCACGCAGGCGAGACTGAATATTTTCCTCGGTCAGTCCTTCGTCCAGCCCTGCAAACAAAGGCGCCAGAGTATTCGTTACCGCGGCCCGGCCCTCGGAAATCGGCACAAAATCATAGTGCACGCCCAGCGCCTTGGCGACGGCCTCGGCATCATCCAGCGAAGCCTGGCTGGTATATTCCGATGGCAACATCACACAGCGCACGTTTTCGGCCCCGATGGCGTCAACCGCGATGGCCGCCACCAAGGCAGAATCGACCCCGCCTGACAGACCAAGAAGCGCCTTTTTGAAACCCGTCTTGCCCATATAGTCCCGCAGCGATTGCACCATCGCGCGGTAATCCTGCTCCCATACATCTGGCTGAGGAACGATTTCGGCCGGCGTAATCCGCCAGCCATCGTCACCACGCTCAAGGTCCACTTGTGAGACAGTTTCGTCAAAAACAGGCATCCGGAAGGCCAGCTCTCCACCCGGGTTCAGGCCAAAGCTAGCACCGTCAAAAACCTGATCGTCCTGCCCGCCCACCATGTTCAGGTAAATCAGCGGCAGACCTGTTTCGACAACCCGTGCCACCATGTGATTTAGGCGCACGTCATACTTGTTGCGGAAATAGGGCGATCCGTTGGGGATCAGCAGAAACTCGGCCCCGGTTTCCTCGAGCGTTTCTGCGACGTCCGGGTGCCAGCCATCCTCGCAAATCGGGCTGCCTATACGGAAGTTTCCAACTGAATACGGCCCACCCAACGGTCCGGCATCGTACAGGCGCACTTCGTCAAAAACGGTTTCGTTCGGCAAATGATGTTTCAAAACCTTGCTGGTGATCCGCCCGTTTTTGAGGATCAGGTAGGCGTTGAACAACTTGTCCTCTTCCGCCCAAGGCGCGCCAATGGCAATCGCTGGTCCGTCTGCGCATGTTTTGGCCAACGCCTCGACCGCCGCCATGGCCGCACGGTGAAACACTGGCTTCTGGATCAGATCCTGCGTGTTGTACCCGGTGATGAACATCTCGGGGAAAGCCACCAGATCAGCACCGGCCGCCTTGCCTTGCTCCCATGCGGAAACGGCCTTGTCTGCGTTGCCTTCGATGTCGCCCACGGTTGGGTTCAGTTGCGCCAAAGTGATGCGGAAACGGTCGGCCATGCTGCCCTCTTGCCTCGTCAGTCCTATTGCCATTTAGCAGATCACCGCGCGAGTAAAAGGCCAATGCGGCAAAAGCCGTTGCCCTGCCTTCGACGGTATCCTAGTTTTGCTTTCAAAGATGCAACCAGCGATGACCCGGCAGGCAGGACCGAAAATGAACGTGATCCGATACTCGATTTTGGCAGCGGGGCTAAGTCTGTCCGCGGCGACAGCGTTTGCGCAGGACGGAACGGTCATCGTCAAAGATGACGAGGTTGGCGGCGTCTATGAAGGCACCTATGAAAACGGTTTGCGTCACGGGACGGGGACGTACAGGCTGCCCAACGGGTTTGAATACACGGGCCAGTGGGTTGAAGGCGAGATTCAGGGTCAGGGCTTGACCCGCTATCCGGACGGGTCGATCTATGAAGGCAGTTTTGCCAAAGGCCAACCCGAAGGGCGCGGTAAGATCGTTTACGCCAATGGCAGCAGCTATGACGGCGAATGGTCCAACGGGTCGATCAACGGTACGGGAGTTGCAGAATTTGCAAATGGCACGCGCTATGAAGGTGAGTTCAAAAACGCCCAGCGGCACGGCAAAGGCATTCTGACTTTTCCCGACGGATACATCTATGATGGCGACTGGGTTGATGGTCAGCGGCAGGGCAAGGCCAAAGTCACCTACGCGGACGGCAGCGTGTACGAAGGCGACGTCAGTGCAGGTTTGCGCGATGGCACGGGCACGCAAACCATTCCCGACGGCATGATATATTCCGGTGAATGGGCGCAGGATCAGATCACCGGCACCGGTCGCCTGACCTATGCCAATGGCGATGTCTACGAGGGCGAACTGGTAGAAGGGCGCCGTCAGGGCAAAGGCAAAGTGACCCACGCGCAAGGCGACGTGTACGAAGGCGACTTTGTCGATGATCGCCGCCAGGGCAAGGGCACGTTCACCGGCACGGACGGCTTTGTGTATACCGGCGACTGGAACCAGGGACAGATCGAAGGTCTGGGAGAGCTGACTTATCCCGATGGCTCGGTTTATGTCGGCGATTTTGTTGCCGATTTGGCCGAGGGTACGGGCCGCATCACCTATCCTGATGGGTCAACCTATGAAGGTGATTGGATCGCGGGCGTGATCGAGGGTCAGGGCACGGCCACTTATGCCAACGGAATGATCTACAAGGGCCAGTTCAAGAACGCGCAAAGCCATGGCAAGGGCGTCGTGACACGCGCGGACGGTTCGGTCTATGACGGCGACTGGGTCGATGGCGTTCGCCAGGGCAAAGGCAAAGCGACCTATTCCGACGGGACCATCTATAACGGTGATTTTCTGAACGGAAAACGACATGGCAAAGGGGAAATCGTGACCCCCGCTGGCTTCAAATACGTGGGCGACTGGTCCGAAGGTAAGATCGAAGGCGTCGGCGTCGCCACTTATTCGAACGGCGATGTGTACGAAGGCAATTTTGTCGATAACAAGCGCCAGGGCAGCGGAACGATGCGCTATGCCAACGGGCAGGAAGAAACTGGTATTTGGGAAAACGGAGTCTTGCCGGGCCGTGCCTCTGACCAGCAAAGCGAGTCAGACACGCCGGATCCACAGCCCGCGCCGGATGATCAGGCCGAAACGCCCGAGGCCTCCGACGGGTAAACGCTCACCAAGGAACGGGTTGCCCGGCCCAATCAAAGAAACCGCCGGTATCCTCTGGCGTCAGTCCATTGATCACGGATAACAGGTTTTGGGCGGCGACCTCCGGCTCGACGGCGGGATGCCGATTCAAGTACTTCTGAGTGAACGCAGTTTTCACGGTCCCTGGATGCAAGGCGACACAAATCGCCTGCTTATGCGTCCGCGACAGCTCGATGGCTGAGGTATGGACAACCTGATTTACCGCAGCCTTGGCGGCCCGGTAGCTGATCCAGCCGCCCATCCGATTGTCCGCGATGGATCCTACACGCGCTGAGAGAACCGCAAAAACCGACCGCCCCTTGCGGGGCAAAAGCCTGTGTGCCCGGCTCAGCACCAAAGCCGGACCTACCGCGTTGAGTGCAAATTGATCCATCATCGCCTTGGCTGAAACCGCACGAATTGTCTTTTCCGGTGCAGCGCCTTCGATCTCCAACGCTCCGGATGCGACCAGTATCAAGTCAAAGGGATCGGACAGCCCATCAATGATCGGCAACGCATGGTCAGGGTCAGTCAGATCGAACCCATCCATTGACCGCGACAGACCCGTTACCGAGACGCCTTGCGACTCTAAGGTAGTACAAACCGCAGCGCCAATGCCGCCCGAGGCTCCGATGATCAATGCTGTTTTCATCTGCATCCAGCTAGCTGCGCAGAGGGCACAATCAAGTTGGTCTGGAATGAGAAAGCCAGCGCAGGACCCCTCGGGCGCAAATTGGTCTTTTCATTCCTGCCGGGCTCTGTATAACCTCAATCCCATGATCAACCATGCAGATATCCTTTGTGCCGACACCGCCATGCGCGGTGCGTCTCTGCGTGGCCTACTGATCCTAATCCGCCTCTGAGCGTGCCATCCGGCGCGCCCGCTCAGAGGAGGACGCCAGCGCGCCAAGAAGGCTTTAGGACAGACAAGAAAGAGATTCCCATGACAAACGTGACCGACCAAGACCGCGTCTTGATCTTCGATACCACTTTGCGCGACGGCGAGCAGAGCCCCGGAGCGACCATGACCCATGACGAAAAGCTGGAGATTGCCGAGCTGCTGGACGAAATGGGCGTCGACATCATCGAGGCTGGCTTTCCAATCGCGTCCGAGGGTGATTTCAAGGCGGTGTCCGAGATCGCCCAACGCGCGAAAAATAGCCGCATCTGCGGTCTGGCGCGCGCTAACTTCGCCGACATTGATCGCTGTTGGGAGGCGGTGAAACACGCCGAGCAAAACCGGATTCACACGTTTATCGGCACTTCTCCGCTGCACCGCGCCATTCCGAATCTGACAATGGATGAGATGGCCGACAAGATCCACGAAACGGTCAGCCACGCGCGTAATCTGTGCGAAAACGTACAGTGGTCGCCTATGGATGCGACGCGGACGGAGTGGGACTACCTGTGCCGCGTAATCGAGATTGCAATCAAAGCCGGGGCTACCACGATCAACATTCCAGATACTGTGGGATACACCGCACCGGTCGAAAGCGCTGACCTGATCAAACGCCTGATCGAAACGGTTCCGGGCGCGGATGAGGTGATCTTTGCCACCCATTGCCACAACGACCTGGGCATGGCGACCGCGAACTCGCTGGCCGCAGTCGCTGGTGGCGCGCGTCAGATCGAATGCACCATCAACGGGTTGGGCGAACGTGCGGGCAACACCGCGTTGGAAGAAGTCGTGATGGCCCTGCGCACCCGCAATGACATCATGCCTTGGCACACCGGTATCGACACCACCAAGATCATGCATATCTCCCGTCGCGTGGCGACAGTGTCGGGGTTCAACGTGCAGTTCAACAAGGCCATTGTTGGCAAGAACGCCTTTGCGCATGAAAGCGGCATCCATCAAGACGGGATGCTCAAGAACCGCGAAAACTTTGAAATCATGCGCCCCGAGGACATTGGCCTGTCCGGTACTTCTCTGCCGCTGGGCAAACACTCGGGCCGCGCGGCGCTGCGCGACAAGCTTGAGACTTTGGGTTTTGAGGTTGGTGACAACCAACTCAAAGACATCTTCGTGCGATTCAAGGATCTGGCCGACCGCAAGAAAGAGGTGTTTGACGACGACCTCATCGCGTTGATGACGATGGATGATCACGATGATTATCTTCAGCTTGTCTCGATGAAAGTGACCTGCGGTACAGGTGGTCAGGCGGAATCCACGGTCGAGTTGGAAATGGACGGCAAGGACGTTATCGCCACTGAACATGGTGACGGACCGGTGGACGCGACCTTCAAAGCGATACGGGCAATCTATCCCAACACCGCCCGCCTTCAGCTGTATCAGGTTCATGCGGTCACCGAAGGCACCGATGCGCAAGCCACAGTGTCTGTTCGCCTGAGCGAGGATGGAATGATCGCCACAGGCCAGTCAGCCAATACAGACACGGTGGTGGCCTCGGCCAAAGCGTATATCCACGCGCTGAACCGCCTGATCGTACGGCGCGAAAAAGCGGGTCCCGGTGCTGATACGCGTGAGATCAGCTATAAAGACCTGACCTGAACGGCCCAAGGGCTCCCGCACCCGCGGCGGCCCGGCTTCGCCGTCCCTTCTTGGGCTTTGGGCCCGGCAGCGCGCTTATGGCGCGCTGCCGGGCCCAACTTCTTTTCAAAGCTGGTCAAACAAAGTGGACAGACGTTCCACTTCGTCTTCGATGCCAAACGGGGCGTTGATGATGAACATGCCGGAGCCGACCATCCGATGCCCTTGACGAACCGGAGGGAACGTCACCTCGTGACAGACAGCTTTGGGGTAGTTTTGCAACTTCAAAGCACGGGTCATGGGCAGGTGGCGCTTATCCGAAAGGATGGGATACCACAGCGCAATGATACCGACATTCCACTTACGGTGCAGCTTGGCGATGATCCCGGGCAGCCGGTCATAATCGGTTTTCACCTCATAACTCGGGTCGATCAGCAGCATACCCCTGCGAGGTGTGGGTGGAAGCAGGGATTGCGCCAGCGCAAAACCGTCTTGCTGGTAAACCTTGGCCCCAAAGGGCGACATGGCCAAGGCCAGAGCGGCATGTTCTTGTGGGTGAAGTTCCGCAAAATGCAAGCTGTCCTGATCCCGCAGCAGATTGGCCGCAACCAGTGGCGATCCGGGATAGGCAGAGGAACCGTGCCGCGCCTGCACGCGGTGCAAAACGCGCGCCATTGGATGATCATCCCCGAACCAACCCTCTTGCTGTGCACGCTTGATCCCTGCAGCCGCCTCGCCGGTGCGCACGGCTTCGGCCGCATCCAGCTTGTACAAACCCCGCCCGGAATGCGTTTCGATATAGCTGAGCGGCTTGTCCTTGCGTGTCAGATAATTCAGCACCCAGGCCAACAATGCGTGCTTTTGGACATCAGCCAGATTGCCGGCGTGGTAAATGTGTTGATAAGAGAGCATTTTGCCTTCTAAAGTCCCAATCAATAAGGCGGAAAGGTGCTGATTGTCGCGGAATCAGCCCTTTTACCGGGCGTGATGGCACCCTATAAGTCATCCGTCCCGGAACCGTCGAGTCGCGGGCAGTAGAAAAACCGACATACAGGATCAGGGGAAACATGGGGATCTTTGGCAATCTGGGCGGCCTGTTCACAGCGGATATGGCTATCGACCTTGGAACAGCAAACACGCTGGTTTACGTCAAGGGGCGCGGTGTCATCCTGTCTGAACCCTCGGTGGTCGCCTATCACGTCAAGGACGGTGTGAAAAAGGTTCTCGCAGTTGGCGAGGATGCCAAGCTGATGCTGGGCCGGACACCCGGTTCGATCGAAGCCATCCGCCCGATGCGCGAAGGTGTGATTGCCGACTTCGACACAGCGGAAGAGATGATCAAGCACTTCATCCGCAAAGTGCACAAGCGCTCGACCTTCTCAAAACCCAAGATCATCGTCTGTGTGCCTCATGGTGCGACGCCGGTCGAAAAACGCGCGATCCGTCAATCGGTTCTGTCAGCGGGCGCGCGCCGCGCTGGCCTTATTGCAGAACCGATTGCAGCCGCGATTGGCGCAGGGATGCCGATCACCGACCCAACCGGCAACATGGTCGTCGACATCGGCGGCGGGACAACCGAAGTTGCGGTTCTGTCGCTGGGTGACATTGTTTACGCCCGCTCGGTCCGCGTGGGCGGCGACCGTATGGACGAAGCCATCATCTCGTACTTGCGTCGCCAACAAAACCTGCTGGTCGGTGAATCCACCGCTGAGCGGATCAAGACCACCATCGGCACCGCCCGTATGCCCGACGATGGCCGTGGCCAGTCGATGCACATCCGAGGGCGCGACCTGCTGAATGGTGTACCCAAGGAAATTGAGATCAGCCAGGCTCAGGTTGCCGAAGCACTCTCGGAACCCGTACAGCAGATTTGCGAAGCGGTTATGACCGCTCTGGAAACCACTCCGCCCGATCTGGCGGCAGATATTGTGGACCGGGGTGTGATGCTGACCGGGGGCGGTGCGCTTCTGGGTGATCTGGATCTGGCCCTGCGTGAACAGACTGGTCTGGCCGTGTCGATTGCAGATGAAAGCCTGAATTGTGTGGCTTTGGGCACCGGCAAGGCGCTAGAATATGAAAAACAGCTGCGCCACGCGATTGACTACGAAAGCTAAGGCGCGCACCCTTTGCACATAGGGTAAATTCGGCACGAGCAGCACGGGAAGGTAACCTGTGGCAAAAGACCGATCACAGCGCGATGACTACACAACCCCCTTGCGGCGTTTGCTGTTGGGCATCGTTATTATGTGTTTACTGGGTATCTTTCTGGTCTGGCGTATTGATAGCCCGCGCGTGGAACGGTTCCGTGCGCAGGTGGTAGATACGGTCGTCCCTTCGATGGAATGGGCCATGGTGCCCGTTACGGCCGCCGTTAATCTAGTACGCGATTTCCAAAGCTACCAACGCCTGAGCGAACAAAACCGTGAACTGCGCAGCGAATTGCGCCTGATGCGCGCCTGGAAAGAGGCCGCGCTGCAACTAGAGCAGGAAAACGCCCGGTTGTTGGATCTCAACAACGTACGTCTTGATCCGCGCCTGACTTATATCACCGGTGTTGTGATGGCCGACAGCGGCTCGCCTTTCCGGCAATCTGTTTTGCTGAACGTAGGCGAGCGCGACGGCATCGTCGATGGATGGGCCACGATGGACGGCATCGGTCTTGTTGGGCGGATCTCGGGTGTTGGTTCCGATACAGCCCGCGTTATTCTGGTGACAGATGCCACCAGCGCCATCCCTGCTACCATCCAACCATCGGGTCAGACTGCGTTGATCAAAGGCGACAACACGCCTGCGCCTGTGGTCGAGTTCCTTGAGAACCGAGAACTGGTTCGCCCCGGAGATCGCGTCATTACTTCAGGCGACGGCGGCGTGTTTCCGGCTGGCCTGCTGATCGGCCAGATTGCAGCGGATCCGGGTGGCCGGTTGCGCGTGCGCTTGTCGGCTGATTTCGAACGGCTGGAGTTTTTGCGGGTTCTGCGATTCAACTCAGCCCCGACCATTCGGGACCCCGGTGGCATCGTCGGCCCCACCCGCCCCGAAGCCGCTCTATCTCCTGAGGAACTTGGCGATGGATAAGCCAGCCTCACATAACTTGGCCATGCGGGGCCTTTTTGCGGCGCTGGCCGTCTTGGTGCTGTTCCTGCACTTGTTGCCGCTGGATGCACAACCCAACCGCTGGCCCTTTCCTGACGTTCTGATTGCCCTGACCTTTGCCTGGGTGCTGCGTCGCCCAGATTATGTCCCAACCCTGCTGGTTGCGTTCGTGATGTTGATGGCGGATCTTCTTCTGCAACGCCCACCCGGTCTTTTGGCGGCACTGGTTGTCTTTGGATCAGCCTATCTGCGTTCGGCGGCACCCGGTATGAAAGATGCCGGTTTTGTCGGAGAATGGATGTCCGTTGGCGTGGTCATCACGGGCGTCTTTCTGGCGAACAGGGTCATTCTTTCGATCTTGTCTGTGCAACAGGCCGCGTTGTGGCCCGTCATGATCCAGCTTATTCTGACGATCGCCTGCTATCCCGCCATTGTGGGACTCAGCCAAAGCGTGTTCGGGGTCCGTCGCATGTCCGCGTCGGATGCCAGTGCTGTAGGAGGTCGGGCATGAAGCCACGCAAGCCCAAGTCTCAGGGTCTGGCCTATAAACGCCTGCCAAGGCGGGCTCTGCTTCTGGGTGGCCTGCAAGCGGCCTTTGTTGGCGGACTAGCGGCACGTATGCGGTTCATGCAGGTGGATCAGGCCGATCAATATCGCCTTCTGGCCGAGGAAAACCGCATCAACATCCGTCTAATCCCCCCGGACCGCGGGCGGATCTATGACCGGAACGGGCAGATCATTGGCCAGAACTCTCCATCCTACCGTATCGTCATTGTGCGCGAAGACGCTGGTGATGTGGACCAAGTGATCCGCAAGTTATCAGAACTGATCCCGCTGAACGAGGATGAGATCGAACGGGCCATGACCGAGATGCGCCGCTCAGCCCCGTTCTTGCCGGTCACGCTGGCCGATCAGGTCACGTGGGAAGACATATCGAAAGTCGCGGTCAATGCCCCTGCACTGCCGGGTGTCACGCCCGAAGTGGGTTTGACACGACAATATCCACGCTATGAGGACTTCGCCCACATCGTTGGATATGTCGGACCGGTCAGTGACTACGACCTCAGTCAGATCGAAGACCCTGAACCCGTTCTGCGAATCCCCCGGTTTCAGATCGGAAAGGTGGGTCTTGAGGCAAGGCAGGAAATCTCATTGCGCGGCAAGGCAGGCGCCAAGCGTGTCGAAGTCAACGCCACCGGTCGTGTCATGCGCGAGCTGGACCGGCAAGAAGGCCAACCCGGGGCCGACTTGCAGCTGTCCGTCGATGCAGACCTTCAACAATACGCCCAAGCCCGGTTGGCTGGCGAAAGCGCCGCCGCTGTCGTGATCGATTGCGAAACTGGTGATCTGCGCGCAATGGCCTCGGCGCCCAGCTTCGATCCCAACCTGTTCGTACGTGGTATCTCGGTCGCGGATTACCGTATGCTGACACAGGACAAGTATCGCCCGTTGGCAAACAAGACGGTCCAGGGCACTTACCCGCCCGGTTCGACATTTAAGATGGTTACCGCGTTGGCAGCGCTTGAGGCCGGAGTCGTCGGCCCCGGCAACACCGTTTACTGCCCCGGCCATCTGAAAGTTGGCAGCCGTCGCTTCCACTGCTGGAAGCGTGGTGGTCATGGTATGGTGGACCTGAATACCTCGCTTAAACGCAGTTGCGACGTGTATTATTACGATGTGGCGATAAAGGTGGGCATCGACAGAATCTCCGAGATGGCCAACACCCTTGGACTGGGCATCAAGCATGACATTCCCATGTCCGCTGTGCGCGCCGGACTGGCGCCCAATCAGGAATGGAAACAAAGGGTGCATGGCGAAGAATGGCTGATCGGCGACACCGCAAACGCCTCCATCGGACAAGGCTTTATGTTGGCTTCGCCCATGCAATTGGCTGTCATGACCGCGCGGATTGCCACCGGACGCGCGGTCTCACCCCGTCTGGTGCGGTCTGTCAACGGGGTTGAGCAGCCTAGCGGTGCAGGTGAACCGCTCACGATCAGCCCAACCAATCTCAGACACATCCGCGAAGCGATGTGGTCCGTTTCAAACGACCGTCGTGGCACTGCTTATCGCAGCCGTATCATCGCAGATGATCTCCGCATGGCGGGTAAAACCGGCACAAGTCAGGTGCGCAACATTACCAAAGCCGAGCGTGCAGCCGGTGTGATCCGCAACGAGGATCTGCCCTGGGAACGCCGCGACCACGCGCTGTTCGTCAGTTTTGCCCCGTACGACAAACCCAAATACGCCATTGCTGTCGTAGTTGAACATGGGGGCGGGGGGTCCAAGGCGGCAGCCCCGGTGGCGCGGGACATCATGCTTCAGGCCCTTTACAACGGCACGCCGCCACTCGACGCGTATCCCGTCGGCGACCGGGACCGTATCAAGGAACAGCAAAAACGGCTTGAAGGTGACCGTCGTCCCAAAGCGCGTCCTGACGGAAAGGACCGCGCATGAGCTATCTTGAATATGCCGTCAAATCCACACCGTCTGGATTCCGGAAATTCCTCTACATGAACTGGCCCCTGACCCTGCTGCTGATCAGCACGGCCAGCGCTGGATTCCTGATGTTGTATTCGGTTGCGGGTGGTTCGTGGACGCCCTGGGCCGAGCCGCAGATGGAACGGTTCGGTCTTGGCCTGACAGCGATGTTCATCATTGCACTGGTGCCAATCTGGTTCTGGCGCAACATGTCCGTTCTGGCCTATCTGGGCTCGGTCGCTTTGCTGGTGTTTGTTGAACTGTTTGGCACCATCGGCATGGGCGCGCAGCGCTGGATCGACCTTGGTTTCATGCGTTTGCAACCATCAGAAGTCATGAAGGTCGCACTGGTTATGGTGCTGGCGGCCTACTACGACTGGCTGCCGTCGCACAAGACATCCCGACCGCTGTGGGTTTTTATCCCCGTGGCACTGATCATCCTGCCTACCTTGTTGGTTCTGAAGCAACCGGACCTTGGCACATCGATCCTTCTGTTGGCCGCTGGTGGCGGGCTGATGTTTCTGGCGGGCGTCCACTGGGCTTATTTTGCGGCTGTTATCGCTGCGGTCGTGGGTTTGATCGCCGCTGTGTTCAACAGCCGCGGGACGGATTGGCAATTGCTCAAGGACTATCAGTTCCGCCGGATTGACACCTTTCTTGACCCCTCGACCGACCCATTGGGCGCGGGGTACCATATCACGCAGTCCAAGATCGCCCTCGGGTCCGGCGGCTGGAACGGGCGCGGTTTCATGCAAGGAACACAGTCCCGTTTGAATTTTCTGCCTGAAAAGCACACCGACTTCATTTTCACGACGCTGGCGGAAGAGTTCGGATTTGTAGGAGGTATCACGCTGTTGATCCTCTACGCGCTGATCCTTGTGTTCTGTATGGTTACGGCTCTTGCTACCAAGGATCGGTTTTCCTCACTGGTCACTCTGGGCATCGCACTGAACTTTTTCCTTTTCTTTGCCGTCAACATGTCGATGGTGATGGGCATGGCCCCGGTTGTCGGCGTACCACTGCCAATGGTCAGCTATGGCGGATCGGCCATGCTGGTGCTGATGGCTGCGTTCGGCATCGTCCAAAGCGCACATATTCACCGCCCCCGCTGATCTGAAAGGCCCACGATGCCCGCTAACGTCCTGTTTTCCGCACGCTCTGCTCTGTGGCCCGTGTACGAACCGCTGCTGACTCAGTACTTGGCTGACGCAAAAGTCGACGCGCGGCTCAGCACGGAATTTGAACCGGATCAGGTCGACTATGTCGTTTATGCCCCCAACGGCGGAGTACACGATTTCACACCCTTCACCCGTCTGAAAGCTGTACTGAGCCTTTGGGCTGGTATCGAGAAAATCGCGGACAATGAAACGCTGACCGTCCCATTGGCGCGGATGGTGGATCACGGACTGACGCAGGGCATGACTGAATGGGTGGTTGGGCACGTGCTACGCTACCACCTAGGAATAGACCGGCACATCCTCGTGCAGGATGGCGTCTGGGAACCGGAAGCGCCGCCATTGGCAAAAGAGCGTATCGTCTGCATTTTAGGGCTGGGCACGTTGGGCGAGGCCGCGGCCCGAGCCCTGACTGCGCTTAACTTTCAAGTCACCGGTTGGAGCCGCACCGCCAAAGACATCCCCGGCGTGACCTGCTTGCATGGCTCCGAAGGGCTTCGCCAAGCGCTTTCTCAGGCTGAAATCGTGGTACTATTGCTGCCCGATACCCCCGCCACGGAAAACGCGCTGAATGCCGAAACGTTGGCCTTGCTGCCTAAGGGCGCACGGATCATCAACCCGGGACGTGGCCCGCTGATTGATGACGACGCGCTTCTGGATGCGCTGAACTCTGGTCAGGTTGGGCACGCAACGCTGGACGTGTTCCGTGTCGAGCCCTTGCCCGAAGACCATCCCTACTGGACACATCCGAACGTGACTGTGACCCCTCACATCGCGTCTGAGACCCGCCCGGTCACAGCCGCGCAGGTCATTTGCGAAAACATCCGACGTGGCGAAGCCGGTGAGCCCTTTGTGCATTTAGTGGATCGCACGCTGGGTTACTGAATTCAGGCCGCGATCAAGCCGCGGCCTTTCAACAGGGCGTCCACGCCTGGCAATCGCCCCCGGAACGCCAGATACAGGTCTTCCGCCTCTCGCGACCCGCCGGTGGACAGGATGTTGTCTTCCAGCGCCTTGGCGCGTTCGGTATCAAAGGCACCGCCCGCCTCTTCAAAGGCGGCGAAGGCGTCAGCATCCATCACCTCGGACCACATGTAGCTGTAGTAGCCCGAGCTATAGCCATCACCGGCAAAGACATGGGCAAAGTGGGGCGTGGCGTGGCGCATCCCGATGGCATGCGGCATCCCGAGGTCCGCCAGAACTTCGGCCTGTTTTGCCATCGGATCTGCCGGGGCATCCCCATCATGGAAGGCCAGATCAACAAGGGCCGAAGCAACATATTCCACGGTCTGGAACCCTTGATCGAAATTAGCGGCTTTCAACACTTTCTGCAGCATCTCCTGCGGCATTGGCTCGCCCGTTTCGGCATGGGTCGCAAATTCGGCCAGAACCTCGGGCACTTCCAGCCAGTGTTCGTAAAGCTGGCTGGGCAGTTCGACAAAATCACGCGCGACCGAAGTGCCCGAGATGCTCTCATAGGTCACATTCGACAGCATCTGATGCAGGGCGTGGCCGAATTCGTGGAACAATGTCCGCGCGTCGTCATAAGACAGCAGCGCCGGATCACCCTTGGCAAAGTTGCAGACATTGATCACAACCGGCGCCTGATCTTTCGGGAACTTCGCCTGCGCCCGCATCGCGCTGCACCACGCACCAGACCGTTTCGATCCCCGCGCAAAGTAGTCACCGATGAAAACGGCAATATGCTGCCCGCCACGTGTGACTTCCCAGGCCCGGCAATCCGGGTGATAGAGCGGAACGTCCAGCGGCGCGAATTCCAGCCCGAACAGACGGTTTGCGCAGGCAAAAGACGCCTCGATCATACGATCCAGTTGCAGATAGGGTTTCAGGGCCGCCTCATCCAGATCGTGTTCCGCCTTGCGCCGCTTTTCGGCGTAGTAGCGCCAATCCCAGGCTTCCAGCGGACCGTTGATGCCGTCTTCCTGCATCATCTGCGTCAGGATCTCGGCGTCAGCATCGGCACGGGATTTTGCCGGTTCCCACACCTGCATCAACAGTTCACGCACGCGGTCCGGTGTGCGGGCCATTTCGGTTTCCAGCTTGTAGTCGGCGAAACTGTCATAGCCCAGCAGCTTGGCGCGTTGCTCACGCAAACCTAAAATCTCGGCAGCGATGTCGCGGTTGTCAGTGTCGCCCCCATTGGCACCGCGAGCTGCCCAGGCGCGATAAGCCTTTTCGCGCAGGTCCCGACGAGGTGAGAATTGCAGGAACGGTACAATCAGCGACCGCGACAGGGTCACCACTGGTCCCTGTGCCTCTTTCTCTAGCCCCGCAGCGCGGGCTGCATCCAGGACGAAATCTGGCAGGCCCTGCAGATCCTCTTCGGTCAGGTCCATGAACCAGTCCCTCTCATCTGCCAACAGGTTTTGAGTAAAGGACGTCCCCAAAGAGGCGAGGCGCGACTTGATCTCTTGCATCCGTGTATCGTCTTCCCCTGCCAGCGCTGCGCCAGCACGCACGAAACCGCGATGGGTCAACATCAGCACACGCGCCTGTTCTTCGGTCAGGTTCAGATCATCGCGCCGCGCCCACAGGTCGGCCACGCGTTTGAACAGCGCCTTGTTCGAAGAAATGCCGGAAAAATGTGCCGACAGTTTGGGGGAGAACTCTCGCTGCAACTCTTCCCGTCTGGGATTGCTGTCTGCCCCTGCAACCGTGAAAAAGACCGACAGAACCTTGTCCAACTGCTCGCCCGCAGCCTCCAAAGCCTCAATCGTATTGCCAAAGGTCGGAGCGTCAGAATTCTCGGCAATCGCAGCGATCTGATCGTTATGCGCCGTCATTGCCTGATCCAGCGCCGGGGTAAAATCATCGTCCGAAATTTCGGCAAAGGGAGCAATTTCAAACGGGGTGGTCCAGCTGGACAGGATCGGGTTGGTCATTCGGATCTCCTTTGACCCTATAGCTAAGTCGCCTAGGCCGGGTGTTCTAGAACCCACAGCCTGCGTAAAGAAAGGTTAATCGTTCGCGGTGCCGCAGACGGGGCAATCGGCGCGACGGGTCAGGGTAATCTTGCGGCTTTCGCCGTACAGAGCGTCATAGATCAACATCTCGCTACGCAACGCCATGCCCGCGCCCGTGATCACCTTGATCGCTTCGACCGCCATCATCGACCCAACAACGCCGGGCAAGGGGCCGATCACCCCAGCCTCGGAACAGGACGGGGCCAAGCCTGGGGCCGGTGCTTCGGGGAAAATACACTGATAGCAGGGGCTGCCGTTGGCCGGGTCAAACACACTCAGCTGCCCCTCCCACTGCGACAAGGCCCCCGAGATCAAAGGCTTGCCAAGCGCGACGGCCGCGCGGTTGGCAAGATAGCGCGTGTCAAAATTATCGGTCCCGTCAAGAATAAGATCGAAATCGGCAAACAGATCGGCCGCGATCTCATCGTTCAACCTGCGATGATAGGGCAGAACCACCACGTTCGGGTTTTGCGCCTCCATCGCTTGTTGGGCCGAAAAGACCTTGGGCATCCCGATATCTGCGTCACGGTGAATGACCTGCCGTTGCAGGTTGGCGTTCTCGACGATGTCGTCATCTATGACGCCGATTGTGCCCACCCCGGCTGCTGCCAGATATTGCAAAGCAGGGGCCCCCAAACCACCCGCGCCAATCACCAGCACCCGTGCTTTTTTCAGCTTTTTCTGCCCCGGACCGCCCAATTCGCGCAATACGATGTGACGGGCATAGCGGTCCAGCTCGGTCTCGGTAAATCGGTCGGAGGGCATGGTAGGTTCCTGATCTGAAACGGACTCTGCGCGATTGCGCAGGGCTTTCAGCACCCTTCCATACACCAAAACAATCGCGCCGAAACCCACAAGGATCAGCCACATTGCCGCCGAGCCGCCCGTCGCCTGACGCAGCGGATGCCCGTCTGGCAAGATCAGATGAGACAGGATCACTCCGGCCAAAAGCACACTGACCGAAACCACACGCGCTGTTTTTGACGTGCCGGCGATATAGCCAACACCCCAAAGTCCTGCGGCCAGAACAAAAACCAGCAGCATCAGCCGCGCCCGGTTGAGCCAAAGCCGCCGGACCCGCGACCAGTTTCGCCCAATTCCTCAGCCAACTCGAAGGTGGCCTGCACGACAGGCGCGACCACCAGTTGCGCGATGCGCTCACCATGGGCAATTTCGAAGCGGTCCTGACCTGCGTTCATCACGATCACGCCCAAAGGTCCGCGATAATCACTGTCGATGGTGCCTGGCGTGTTGGGCAGTGTAATCCCGTGTTTCAGCGCAAGGCCCGAGCGGGGACGGACCTGAACCTCGTACCCCTTGGGAATTTCGATACGCAGGCCAGTTGGCACGAGCGTGCGTTGGCCAGGTTCCAACACGATAGGGGTGCCACCTGGCAAGTTGGCGCGCACATCCGCCCCGGCAGCACCAGCCGTTTCGTAAGACGGAAGCGCGACAGCGGGGTCTGCACCGTCTTCTCGGATCACTCGAATTGCAACCATGCCCATGCCTTTCCTTCAGCCTGCCAATGCGTCCGCGATCTTTGCCGCCAGACGCCGGGCAACTTCGTCCTTGCCCAAGCGCGGCCATTCTTCGGTGCCACTGCCCGAGATCAGAATGACCGCATTCTCGGACCCACCCATGATGCCGGTTGCCGGGCTGACATCGTTCGCAACGATCCAATCGCAGCCTTTGCGAAGGCGCTTGGCGGTGGCGTGTTCAACCACATCGTCTGTTTCAGCCGCAAAACCAACCACCAGCGGCGGGCGGCCCACTGCCAACTGGGATACACGTTTCAAAATGTCCGGGTTTTCGGCAAATTCCAGAACCGGCAGGCCATCTCGGCTTTTCTTCAGTTTCTTGTCCGATGCGCTTGCCACACGCCAATCCGCGACCGCCGCCGCGAATACACCCGCATCGACGGGCAGAGCGGTATCGACCGCGTCAGACATCTGTTGCGCCGTCTCAACGGGTACGACCTGTACACCTGCCGGAGGGGGCACGTCGGCAGGGCCAGTGACAAAAATCACCTCGGCCCCCAAATGCGCCAGTGCCCGCGCCACAGCAGCACCCTGCGCACCGGACGACCGGTTCGCGATATAGCGCACCGGATCAATCGGTTCATGCGTCGGGCCAGACGTCACCAGCACGCGTTTGCCAGCCAAAGGTCCCGCAGTCAGCTGTGCCTCAATCGCCGCGACAATTTCCAGCGGTTCAGACATGCGTCCCGGGCCGAATTCGCCGCAGGCCATGTCACCCTCATTTGGCCCGACAAAGCGTACCCCATCGGCTTGAAGCTGCTTGAGGTTGCGTTGCGTGGCCGGGTGGTCCCACATCCGTACATTCATCGCGGGCGCGCAAAGAACGGGCGTGTCCGTCGCCATCAAAAGGGTCGACGCCATATCGTTGGCCAGCCCAGAGGCCATCTTGCCCATAAGATCTGCCGTTGCGGGGGCGACAACGATCAGATCGGCCGAGCGCGACAATTGAATATGCCCCATCTCGGCCTCATCGGTAAGATCGAACAGATCGCGATAGACTTTCTCTCCGGCCAACGCAGACACTGACAAAGGCGTCACAAATTCTTCCGCTGCACGGGTCAGAACCGGTGTCACAGCAGCCCCACGCTCTCGCAGCCTGCGGATCAGATCCAGCGACTTATAGGCCGCAATCCCGCCGCCGATTATCAGCAGAATACGTTTGGATGACAGCATGTTCAGCCCTTCCTGTGCCGGTCGGCCCTGACATTAGGCAAGGCCAGCAGGTAGTTCCAGCGATTAATTCTGCACCTGAAACGCCGCACAGGGGTCTTCACGCTCTATCGACGGGCTGTCGATTACCAAGTCGAAGTCGCCATCGATAATGCCATCTTCGGATTGCCCTACCGCAACCACTTTCCATCCTGGCTGAAGGCGCGCAAGATAAGTCGGGATACCCCGATCTGTCCGCGCGTGGCCATTGCCTGTGATCACCGCAACCGGCCCTCCGGTTTCCTCCATGGCGCGCACCACCGCACGGGCCAAAACCGCATCGCGCAAGCGTTGGATCGCAACCATCTGCGGCAGCATTTCAACTGGCAAAGCATCGCAATGAGCGGCCAGTTGATCCGCCTCCCGCGCGGATTGTTCCTCGGGCGACAGCGGCACGGTCAGACCATACCGTGCCGCGTCTGCGCCCAAAGCCGTCGCCGCACCGCGTTCCATCGCTGCGCGCGCAGCTGTGCGGGGCACCATTGCCCCATAGACGGGCGCACTTGAGGCTTGGAAAACCGGGTAATACATACTGAGCGGAGGCCACCCGCTTTCGGCCCATTTAAGGATGCGCCCCAGTTCATCAGGGTCAGACACTGCCTTTTGCGACAGCCGCTGAGCACCCTCTTCTGTCACCATCTCCCATACAACGGCCGAGGGTGACAGCGCTTCAAGTGCTTCGGCCTGTATGTAGTGGTGCCTGGGGTTGTCATGTACTTCGCCCAAAATCACCACATCGACGCCCCGCATCGCTGTCAGAACGTCATCAGGGATCAAATCCTTCGCCGCGCCTGAACGCGCGGCGAAAACCGTAAGGCCAAGAACACACACAAGAATCGCAACATGTTTCATGCGATGAAGTGTTGCACCTCGCGCGACTGGGCTTCAAGGTTCTTACGCATTTTTGAAAACGCCGCGGCTTCTAGTTGGCGCACGCGCTCCTTGGACAATCCCAGTTCATCGCCCAAGCTCTCCAACGTTCTGGCGGGTTCGCGCAACTTGCGTTCGCGCACGATGAAACGTTCGCGGTCGTTCAGCGCATTCATCGCGGTCAGCAACCACTCGCGCAGTTGAGCTGTGTCATGGCTGTGCTCAACAGAATCCGCAGCCTGTTCGCGATCATCCTCTAACGCATCGATCCACTCGCGCCCGTCTTCGTCCGCAGACTGAACCGCGTTCAGCGAAAAATCCGAACCGGACAAACGCCCTTCCATCATTTCCACGTCGCGCAGAGGAACGCCAATCTCGGTAGCAATCATCTGATGCAGCTGGTGTCGATCCAACTCCAAGCCTTCGGTCGCCGCCTCACGCTCTAGCCGTGCCTGCACCCGCCGCATGTTGAAAAACAAGGACTTTTGGGATGAGGTGGACCCAGTCCGCACCATGGACCAGTTCCGCATCACATAATCCTGGATGCTCGCCTTGATCCACCACACGGCATAAGTCGAAAAACGCACACCACGGTCCGGGTCGAACTTGTCTGCCGCTTTCATCAGGCCCAACCCGGCCTCTTGAATAAGATCATTCATCGGCGCGCCATAGCGTTTGAATTTGGCTGCCATCGAAATGGCCAGACGCATATAAGCGGTAATTAGACGGTGCAAAGCCTGTTCATCACGGTCATCCCGCCAGGCGTACGCCAGTTTGAGTTCTGTTTCCGCATCCAGCAGCTCGGCCTTCATCGCTTGCCGGGACATCGAAAAGTCTGTCGCATTATCCAGTGCCATAAACCTCTCCCCTGTTTTGCAGGCGCTGGCCGGACTTGCTTTGCCGACCTATGACCTTTACGCAAAACAGCACCAATCGGATCAACTAAAGGTAAGAATTGTGTCTCCAGATTTAACCTTGGTTCTGGGTGGAGCCTCCTCGGGCAAGTCGGTTTTCGCTGAGGAACTAGTTGTTTCCGCTGGGAAAAGCCGCGTTTACCTCGCGACATCACAAGTGTTTGATAACGAGATGCGCCAGAAGGTTGATCGCCATCTCGTGCAACGCGGCGACGGCTGGAGCACGGTTGAAGAACCCCTTGATCTGGGGCCGGTTCTGGCCCGCTTGTCCCAAGATCAGATTTGCCTGATTGATTGCGCTACAATGTGGCTGAGCAATCATCTGCTGGCGGACACGGATCTGGAAACGGCACAGACCAATCTGCTGGATGCCCTGAACGACTGCCCAGCCCAGGTTGTGATTGTCTCGAACGAGGTAGGTTACGGGATCGTCCCGGACAACGCCCTCGCTCGTCAATTCCGCGAGGCGCAGGGGCGGCTGAACATCGCCTTGGCGGCGCAGGCGGATCTGGTCGTACAGGTGACAGCCGGATTACCATCTGTTCTTAAAGGCCAATTGCCATGACACGCCTGCATCTTGTCCGCCATGGGCCGACACATGCAAAAACCATGGTCGGTTGGTCAGATCTGCCTGCGGACCTGAGCGACACAGCAGCCTTGAGACGCCTGCATGATCATCTGCCGTCCGAGGCACTTGTGATCTCTTCCGACTTGTCTCGTGCCGTGGACACTGCCTCAGCCATTCAGGGCCCGCGCCGGCGCTTGCCTCATAACCCTGACCTTCGTGAGATTCATTTTGGCAGCTGGGAACTACGTGGTTTCGCCGATATCGAAGCAGAAGATCCGGAGCTGGCTTTCGCTTATTGGGATAATCCTGGGGATGTCCGCCCTCCGCAGGGCGAAAGCTGGAACGATGTCCGATCCCGGGTCGATGCCGCAATCGACATGCTTTTAGCCGAGTACACGGGGCGCGATCTGGTGATCGTCGCGCATTTCGGCGTGATCCTCACGCAAGTGCAACGCGCTTTGGATCTGGACGGGCAGCAGACCTTTTCGCACCGGATCGACAATCTGTCTGTCACGGACATCGGCTTGGAAGACAACACATGGTCGGTCGGCAAGATCAATCACCTTCCGTGAACTGACCCCGCACAAATCACTGTTTTACTGTGCCACCGGCCTGCGGCATCGTTCAAGCATGACTTATGATTTGTATATCGGTGACCGCCTCTTCTCCAGCTGGTCGATGCGCGGCTGGTTGATGCTTGAGAAGTTCAAACTGCCTTATCGCAGCCACATGATCGGCCTTTATTCGGGCAGCATGAAACAAGACATGGAACCGCTGACCCCGGCCCGACTGGTTCCCGCGCTGCGTCTGCCCGAAGGGACGGTTGTAGGCGAAAGCCTAGCCATGGCCGAGACGCTGGCCGAGCGTCACCCTGAAGCTGGGCTGTGGCCTGCAGATCCCGCAGCGCGGGCAACCGCCCGCTGGCTTTGCGCTGAGATGGTTGCAGGGTTCAGCGCCCTCCGCGGCCAATGCCCGATGCAATTACAGCATGTGTGGCAAGGATTTGCCCCGTCATCCCAGACGTTAGCCGATCTTGAACGGATTGAGACGCTCTGGGCGCACGCGCGGCGTATCTCTGGTGCGCAAGACGGCCCGTTGTTCGGTGATTATTCGCTGGCGGATGTGTTCTATACGCCTGTTGCTGCACGGATCATCGGCTACGGGCTGCCAGTGTCCGAGGCGAACCGGATCTATTGTTTAGACCTCCTGTCGGACCCAGCCGTCAGACAATGGCGCGCAATGGGTATGACAGTTCAATACAATCCATTCCCCTATCCGCAGGAGTTGTCATCAATGCCCTGGCCGGTCGGAGGGGACTCGAACGCCAAACCGGTATCAGGCGGCCCTTCCCTCAACGAGGCTTGTCCGTACTCCGGCAACCCGGTTGCGGATTTTATGGAATTGGATGGCCAATGCTGGGGGTTCTGCAATCCGTTCTGCCGCGACAAAACCGTGGCTGATCCCGGCGCATGGCCCAAATTCACCGCCTTGCGCATGTCCGTTAACGACTCTTAAACCACACCCATGGCAGCAACGTCCTGTTAACCAAGAACAGGACTGCCATGGTCGCCCGTGCACATACCGTTGCCTTCCAAGGGGTCGATGCCCGCCCGGTCGAAGTGCAATGCGCCGTATCCCCCGGCCTGCCCGCCTTTTCCATCGTGGGCCTGCCAGACAAGGCGGTATCCGAAGCCCGCGACCGCGTGCGCAGCGCGCTGAGCGCGATGGCAATCGCCTTGCCCTCAAAGCGGATCACCATCAACCTGTCCCCCGCCGACCTACCCAAGGAAGGCAGCCATTTCGACCTGCCCATAGCCGTCGCGCTGTTGTCGGCCTTAGAGATCATTCCAGCCGACGCCGCAGAAAGCACCGTAGCGTTGGGAGAGCTTTCGCTCGACGGATCTTTGGTCCCGGTGGTCGGTGCTCTGCCTGCGGCAATGACTGCGGCATCTGATGACCGGATGTTGCTTTGCCCCCGCGCCTCCAGCGCCGAGGCGGCATGGGTTGACGCAACGCAGGTGATCGGCGCGGGATCTCTGGGCGACGTTGTGCGCCATTTCTCGGGCCAATCCCCCCTACCAGCCGCACAGCCCGGCGAGGTAAACCTGACGCCCAGCGCGCGGGATCTGCGTGATGTAAAAGGGCAGGAGCGCGCCAAACGCGCCCTGGAGATCGCTGCCGCAGGTCGTCACCATCTGATCATGATCGGAACGCCGGGATCGGGTAAATCCATGCTGGCCGCGCGGCTTCCCGGCATCCTGCCGCCCCTGACCGCAGTCGAAGCTTTAGAGACCTCGATGATCCAGTCTTTGTGCGGTTTGCTGGACGAAGGCGGCATCAATCGCACGCGCCCGTTTCGCGAGCCCCACCATACGGCCTCGATGGCCGCAATCGTTGGGGGCGGCAAAGGCGCGAAACCCGGTGAGATTTCGCTGGCTCATAACGGCGTGCTGTTCATGGATGAATTTCCTGAGTTTCCACGCACCGTTCTGGAAACGTTGCGCCAACCCATCGAAACCGGTGAAGTTATGGTGGCGCGCGCCAATGCGCATGTGAAGTATCCTTGCCGGCTCATGCTAGTGGCCGCTGCCAACCCTTGCAAATGCGGTTATCTGACAGACCCCTCTCGTGCCTGCTCACGCGCGCCGGGCTGTGGCGAGGACTATCTGAACCGCATATCAGGGCCGTTGATGGACAGGTTCGACCTGAGGATTGAAGTACCGCCGGTGGAATTCACTGATCTTGACTTGCCGCCATCCGGCGACAGCTCTGCTACGGTTGCTGAACGGGTCGAAAACGCCCGCGCCATTCAGGCGAACCGATTTCAAGACACCCCACATATGCGCCAAAACGCGGATGCAGAAGGGAAGGTTCTGGAAGAGATCGCAACACCCGATGCAGAAGGTAAAGAGCTGTTGCTGAAAGCGGCAGACCGGTTTGGCCTGTCCGCCCGCGCGTTTCATCGCATTCTGCGCGTAGCGCGCACAATTGCCGATTTGGAAGGATCCGCAAACGTCCACAGATCGCACGTAGCCGAGGCGCTGAGCTTTCGCATCAGCGCCCGGGTCATGGCTTAGATTTTGGCTTCGATGGCCTGCCAGATTTTTTCGGCAATGTTGACGCCGTCAAAGCGCTCAAGCTCTTGAATGCCGGTGGGTGAGGTCACGTTGATCTCGGTCAGATAGTCGCCAATCACGTCGATACCGACAAAGATCTGACCTTTTTCTTTAAGCAGGGGGCCGATGGCCGCGCAGATCTCAAGATCACGCTCTGACAAGCCAATCTTTTCCGGACGCCCGCCTACATGCATGTTGGATCGCGTTTCACCTGCGGCAGGAACCCGGTTGATCGCACCAACAACTTCGCCGTCGACCAAAATCACCCGCTTGTCGCCATTGCTGACGTCCGGCAGAAATTTCTGCACGATCAGAGGCTCACGCGAGAAGCCCGTGAACAACTCGTGCAGAGACGTCAGGTTTCGATCATTGGCATCCAAACGGAACACGCCTGCGCCGCCATTGCCATAAAGCGGTTTGAGGATGATATCGCCATGCTTTTCCTTGAACGCTTTGATCGTTTGCAGATCACGCGCGATCGTTGTCGGCGGTGTCAGGTCAGGGAAATCCAGCACCAGCAGCTTTTCCGGATAGTTACGCACCCAGAAAGGGTCGTTGACCACAAGCGTCTGACCCTTGAGACGATCCAGCAAATGCGTGGACGTGATGTAGTGCATGTCAAACGGAGGGTCCTGTCGCAACCAGACCACATCGAAATCAGCCAGATCAACCTCGCGTTCGGGTCCCAAGACGGCCGGATCACCTGCGACCCGCTGCACTGTCATGTCGTGGCCACGCGCTGTGATGCGGCCTTCCTGATAGACCAGTTGATCCGGCCCGTAGAAAAACAGCGAATGCCCGCGCGCCTGCGCCTCTTCCGCCAGTCGGAATGAGCTGTCGGCGTTGATGTCCACGGCCCCGATCGGGTCCATTTGAAAGGCGATTTTCATGGCGTGTCCCTCAGTTTCACGCCAGATACATGGCCCAGCAGGCCCTGGGGTTCAATGGGGCTTAGGCGTGACCAAAGGCGTTTTCGATGATTTGAACTGCGCCAGACCCATCCACCAGAGCCGCGTCAAAGCGCGCTTCGGTGAGTTGCCCGTTTGGTTCTTTTTCTAGAAACTGAGCAGCCGAAGCGTAGATTCGATCAATCTGTCTGGCGCTGATCCGGGCCGCCGCCTTTTCAAAACTACTGCTTTTCTTGACTTCGATGAACACAAGCCCAGCCCCGTTGCGCGCGATCAGATCGATTTCACCGCCCGGGCCGCGCCAGCGTCTATGCAGAATGGTCAAGCCGCGGCGCTCATAATCCTCAGCAACCCGAAGCTCTGCCGCCTGCCCGGCGTGGTAGGAAACAGAGCCCTGATTTGTCCGCCGACCCATGTCATCATTTTCCCAGTTTCAGAGCTTTCTGGTAAATCGGTCGGCGCGGCAGGTCATACATTTTTGAAACAAGATCTGCCGCATCCCGAACCGAGTGGCTTTCCAACGCTCGCTTCAAAGCCTCTTCTACGTCAGATTCATTAACGCTTTGCGAATGGCTACGATCCACAAGCACAACGATTTCACCTTTGACTGACTTGCCTTGGTACTCCTCGGCCAAATCGGCCAGGGTTGCTCGGCGAATCTCTTCGAATTTTTTGGTCAATTCGCGGCACAACGCCGCCTGACGGTCTGCCCCCAGCACCAAGGCCAGATCTGACAAGCTGGCGGATACACGTTTTGGGGACTCATAAATCACAAGCGTGCCCGGAATGTCCTTCAATGCCTCAATCCGGGCGCGGCGTGCGCCGGCTGCATTGGGCAGAAATCCTGTAAAAAAGAAGGCATCTGTCGGAAGACCCGCCAATGTCAGCGCTGTCAAGGCAGCCGACGCGCCGGGGGCGCAGGTCACCGTGTGCCCGGCCTCAGCCGCCTGCTTGCCCAGATCATAACCCGGATCCGCAATAAGCGGCATTCCGGCCTCGGACGCATAGGCAACCGATTGCCCTTGAGCCAGCGCCTCCATGATTTTGCCGCGCGCGCCTGCACCGCTGTGGTCGTGATAGGCTTGAATCCGGCGCCCCTCGAGCGGGATGCCGTGGATTTCCATCAATCGGCGCAGGCTTCGGGTGTCCTCCGCTGCGATCACGTCGGCAGATGCCAGAACATCCAAGGCCCTGAGCGTAATGTCGCGCGCGGTTCCGATCGGAGTGGCAACAAAATACAGGCCCGCAGTCAATCTGATCTTTTGGAAATTCAAAGCTGGACCCTCACAGCGTGACGTTTATTATCGCGGCTCGACAGAACAGAAGCATTCATAGCCGTCGGATCAGGGAGTTTTCATTTAGATGTTCACCGTTTGCAAGCCCGTTAGCAAGTTGGCGAAAGCCGCCGCTGCCCTGACAACCGCGGCGTTTCTGGCCGCCTGTGAACCCGGCGGCCTTGGGGGTGGACCTTCGATCAATACTTCTGCTCCGGTTCCGGTGGCCCTGCTTGTCCCCAGCGGGTCTGGCCAGTCAGGCGATGCGGCATTGGCGCAAAGTCTGGAAAATGCCGCGCGTCTGGCAATGTCTGATCTGCCCAATGTGACAATTGACCTGCGCGTTTACGACACTGCCGGAAACCCGAACACGGCAACGGCCGTGGCCCAGCAAGCCGTTGCGGATGGTGCCAAGATCATTATCGGCCCGGTCTATGCGCAGGCCGCAAATGCCGCCGGGTTGGCGGTGTTGAGTAACAACGTCAACGTTCTTTCGTTTTCGAACAACACCAGCATCGCAGGCGGCAACGTCTTTGTCCTGGGCCCAACATTCGACAATACGGCCAACCGGCTGGCGAGCTTTGCGGGCAGTCAGGGCAAGGTCAACACGGTGATCGTGCACAGCAACGACGCCGCAGGCCAATTGGGCCAAGCTGCGATTGCCAACGCGCTGGCCAGCAGCCCGGTCAACAACGCCGGCACTGTTGGCTACGACCGCTCGCAGCAGGGCGTTATCAACTCGGTGCCCACAATCAAAGCAACAGTTGATTCGACCGGAGCCGATTCGATTTTCCTAACTGCTACGACGGCGGGTGCCCTGCCATTGTTCTCGCAATTGTTGCCCGAGGCCGGAGTTTCTCAGGCCACGACGCAATTCATCGGTCTGACACGCTGGGATATTCCTCCGCAAACATTGGAACTGCCGGGTGTACAAGGCGGCTGGTTTGCGCTGCCCGATCCGTCCAAGGCACAGGCATATCGCCAACGTTACAACGCGACATATGGCGAAGCGCCCCACCCGATCAGCGGTTTGGCCTATGATGGTATTGCTGCCATCGGGGCTCTGGTCAGCCAAGGCAAATCCGACGCTCTGACCACTGCGGCCCTGACTCAGAACGCCGGCTTCCAGGGCGTCGGCGGCATCTTCCGTCTGCGTCCGAACGGCACCAACGAACGCGGCCTGGCGGTCGCCACGATCCAGAACAAACAGGTGGTTGTTATTGACCCTGCCCCACAAAGCTTCTCTGGCGCCGGCTTCTGATCAGCCGGGCGTCAGCCCTTTGCCTAAGAGCTCATTAATCTGCCCCGCCGAAGACATCTTCGACAGTGCCAACGTCAACGACGCGCTGGCGCTGGCGTTTGAATCATGCACAGACAACAGCAAAGTACGGGCCGAAACGGTGCGTATCCTGCGCGATGCGCAAAAAGCCGGGCGCGCGGCGATTGCCGAAGCCTTTGGCAAACAGCCTTTCGAGGCCCGCGCACTGACACGGTCCTACACCTATCTGACGGATCAGTTGGTCGGAACGGCAATGCAGGTGTCCAGCACACGCCTGCATCCGCTTGCGACACCCACCCAAGGTGAAAAGATCGCGGTTCTGGCGGTCGGCGGTTACGGGCGTGGGGAAATGGCGCCATCGTCGGATGTCGACCTGCTGTTCCTGACCCCCTATAAAATCACAGCCTGGGCCGAAAGCGTCATTGAATCGATGCTATACATTTTGTGGGACCTGCGGCTAAAGGTCGGGCATTCGTCGCGTACGATCAAAGACTGCTTGCGGCTGGGCTCCGAGGATTTCACGATCCGCACCGCCATGTTGGAACAACGCTATCTGGCAGGCGACAAGGCGCTGGCGGACGATTTGGATCAACGCCTGAAAAACGAGTTGTTCAAAGGGACCGAACGTGAATTCATCGAAGCCAAGCTGAAGGAACGGGACGAGCGGCACCTGAAACAAGGTGAGCGCTACATGGTCGAACCGAATGTGAAAGAAGGCAAAGGCGGTTTGCGTGACCTTCAATCGCTCTATTGGATCGCAAAATATGTCTATGGCGTGCAGGACGTGGCCGAATTGGTTCCATTAGGTCTGTTCACCCCAGAAGAGTTTGAGACCTTTGTTCAGGCCGAAGAGTTCCTGTGGGCCGTCCGGTCTCATCTGCATTTGGTGACGGGCCGCGCCACCGAACAGCTGACTTTCGACATGCAGGTCGAGGTGGCCGCACGCATGGGCTATGAAGACCGCGCCGGTCGCCGCGCAGTCGAGGTGTTCATGCAGCGCTATTTCCGCGAGGCCACCCGTGTGGGCGAACTGACTCGGATTTTCCTGACCAAGCTCGAAGCGCTCCACATGAAAAGCGCACCGTTGCTTGAGCGTATTTTCCGCAGAAGCCCAAGAGTAAAGGCCGGGTACAAAGTGATCCACGGACGTCTGGACGTGGCGGACCCGGAAACATTCCTGCTGGACAAGGTAAACCTACTGCGTCTGTTCGAAGAAGGGCTGCGCACCGGCATGTTGATCCATCCCGACGCGATGCGGCTGGTTAGCGCCAACCTGCATCTGATCGACGATGAAATGCGCAACGACAAAGAAGCCAAACGCATTTTTCTGGATCTGATGCTGAAACATGGCAACCCGGAACGTGCCTTGCGCCGGATGAACGAACTGGGCGTCCTATCAGCCTTCTTGCCCGAGTTCGAACACATCGTAGCGATGATGCAGTTCAACATGTATCACAGTTATACGGTGGACGAGCATACCATCCAGTGCATCGTCAATCTGGCCCAGATCGAACGCGAAGAACTGGTGGAATCCCTGCCTCTTGCCTCTTCGATCCTTAAACGTGGTGTCAACCGAAAGGTGTTGTACGTCGCGTTGCTGTTGCATGACATCGCCAAAGGTCGCCCCGAGGATCACTCGATTCTGGGCGCGCAGATCGCACGCAAGGTGGCCCCGCGGCTGGGGCTGAGCAAATCGGAATCCGAAACCGTTGAGTGGCTGGTGCGGTATCACCTGCTGATGTCAGACATGGCGCAAAAACGCGACATTTCAGACCCACGAACCGTTCGGGACTTTGCCAAGGCTGTTCAGACGGTCAAACGGCTGGACCTGCTGACGGTTCTCACCGTTTGCGACATCCGCGGCGTGGGCCCCAACACTTGGAACAATTGGAAAGCCACATTGCTACGCGCCCTTCATGCGGAAACCAAGCGCGCGCTGGAAACCGGTATGGAAGATCTCAACCGCGCCAATCGCGGGGCTGAGGCAAAGAAAGCCCTACGTGCGGAACTGGCGGGATGGACCAAGGCGGACCTAAAAACGGAAACAGCGCGCCACTATGATCCCTATTGGCAGGGTCTCAACTTGGCGACGCATGTCGAATTCGCTGAGATGCTGCGCGCACTGGAACACGGCGGCGATCCGGGCGCGATGGAAATCAGGCTTGAACCAGACGAAGATCGTGACGCAACGCGAGCCTGTTTTGCGATGGGCGATCACCCTGGCATCTTTGCACGTATTGCCGGGGCTCTGGCTCTTGTCGGCGCAAACGTCGTGGATGCCCGCAGTTACACAACCAAGGACGGATACGTCACAGACGCGTTCTGGATTCAGGACGCCGAAGGACGCCCCTTCGAAGCCGCGCGCCTGCCCCGTCTGACACAGATGATCCACAAGACGCTGCGCGGGGAAGTGGTTGCCAAGGAAGCCCTGAAATCACGCGACAAGATCAAGAAACGTGAACGGGCTTTTAACGTGCCGACCCATATCACTTTCGACAATGATGGGTCCGAAATCTACACGATCATCGAAGTTGATACGCGCGACCGCCCCGGCTTGCTGTATGACCTGACCCGGACGCTGGCGGCGGCGAATGTCTATATCGCAAACGCCGTGATCGCGACGTATGGAGAACAGGTGGTTGACGCCTTTTATGTCAAGGACATGTTCGGACTGAAATACCATTCGGAGAGCAAGCAACGCGGGCTGGAGGCGAAGCTGCGCAAGGCGATCACCGAAGGCGCTGAGCGTGCGGCCTCATGAAGCAAATCCGGTTGATTTCGGGCTTTTTCACAGTTGGCTTCTGGACACTCGCCAGCCGCATACTGGGGTTTTTGCGGGAAATTCTGCTGACCGCCCTCATTGGCCCTGGGCCGGTTATGGACGCGTTTGTTGCAGCCTTCCGCCTGCCGAACATGTTCCGCCGCTTTTTTGCCGAAGGTGCCTTTAACGCGGCCTTTGTGCCCATGTTCTCGAAGCGGCTGGAAGCGGACGAGAATCCGCAGGGCTTTGCGCAGGATGCGTTCAATCTTTTGGCGCTTGCCGTTCTGGCACTGGTCGGACTTGCGCTGATTTTCATGCCCGGTCTGGTTTGGCTGACAGCCGAAGGTTTCTATGGCGACGAACGGTTCGATTTGGCGGTGGATTATGGGTATGTTGTCTTTCCTTACATCCTGTTCATGTCTCTGGCCGCGCTCTTTTCTGGCGTCCTGAACGCAACGGGGCGGTTCGCGGCCGCAGCTGCCGCACCAGTTTTGTTGAACATCTTTGCCTGCACGGCGCTGATCGCCGGAGCCCTATCAGGCGGCGAGGTAATTCGGTGGCTGATCTCAGTGATTCCGGTTGCGGGCGTCGCTCAATTGGCGCTGGTTTGGGTCGCAACCGAACGTGCCGGCATTCGTATCCGGCCCGGTCTGCCTAAACTGACGCCCGAGATGCGCCGTATGGTCCGCATCGCGGTCCCCGCAGCTCTGGCGATGGGGGTCACGCAGGTCAATCTGGTTGTAGGGCAATTGGTGGCGTCGAAAACAGAAAAGGCCGTGAGCTGGTTGTTTGCGGCAGATCGGCTTTATCAACTGCCACTCGGCGTGGTCGGTATCGCGATCGGTATTGTTCTGCTGCCCGACCTGTCGCGCCGTCTGCGCGCCGAAGACAAAGAAGGCGCGCGCAACGCGTTTTCGCGTGCCGGAGAGTTCATGCTGCTGCTGACCCTGCCTTCGACGGTGGCGTTTCTGGTCATCCCGAACCCGCTGGTCTCAGTCCTATTCGAGCGGGGGCAATTCACCACCGAGGATACCACAGCCACAGCGTTGGCCGTTGCCATCTATGGCATCGGACTACCTGCATTCATGCTGCAAAAACTGTTGCAGCCTCTGTATTTCGCGCGCGAGAATACGCGTTCTCCGTTTCACTATGCTGTTGTGGCAATGATCGTGAATGCGGCTTTGGCGTTTGGCCTCTTCCCGTTTGTGGGCTGGATCGCACCCGCCATTGCCGCCTCCACAGCGGGTTGGGCCATGGTCGTTTTGTTGGCCATCGGGGCGCGCAACATGGGAGACGAAGCCCGGTTCGATGACCGGTTCAAACAGCGCGCGGGCCGGATCGTGCTTGCCTCTATCGGAATGGGCGCGGTTTTGTACATGGCGCTTCAGGCGTTTGGGTGGACGCTGGGCGTTCCCGGTTGGCGCTATCTGGCGCTGCTTGTCCTGATTTGTGTCGCGGCGGCCTCTTATTTCAGTCTGGGCCACCTCTTGGGCGCATTCAAACTGTCCGAGTTCAAACGCGCCCTGCGTCGATCCTGATCAGTCGCGGCGTATGCGCCCAACGATACGATCCCAGGCGCCGGGTGCGACAAGGAAAGATACTCCGAAACCGGTGGCAAACCCGCCCAGATCGGCGACCCACTCCCAGTTGCCGCCGAAGATCAGACCAAACAGGAATTGAATGCCCATCAGGACGGCAATGAGTTGAAAAGCCCGCGCCTGATTTGCGCCAACCAAGGATAGTTTGCGCCACAACAACCAGGTAAATGCGCCGATCAGGCCGTAAACCGGAGGAAACCCTCCGATCAGGGGATAGCGGGGATCCAACAGAACGGCATAAGCCAACGCGCCCCCGATCCCTGAGACGACAAAGATCAACAGCATGGGGAAGCCGCCAAACACTTCACCGACCATCTTGCCCATGGCCAGAACGAAGACGCAAACAAACACCGCCTGCGTGAAATTGGCCGAGACAAACGGATAGGTCACGAACCGGATCACATGTTCAAACGGCCAGCGCCCGTTCAGCACCATCCAGTCGAAGATATCCGCCGAAAACGCATAGTGTTGTATCGCGTCCAGCCGCCAGCCGACCGCTGTTGGCCCTCCGACCAAACCGCGCGATCCCAGCGTAAAAGCGAGTTCAATGCCGATGATGAACAGAACCAGCGCCACAACAACGGGCGGCAAAGGTTTCACGGCGGGTGTGTAATGCTCACTGCTCATTGGGCGGGCCTTTCGCGGCTGTTGACGTCCCTGTGCCTCATGGGTAAGCGACGGGGGCTGATTTTTCCAGACGGGAGTTCCCTTCGATGACCGAGACCCAGTTCACGCCGCGCGTGTTTTCCGGCATCCAGCCTTCGGGCGGGCTGACCCTGGGCAACTATCTGGGCGCAATGAAGCGCTTTGTGGATATGCAGGGTGCAGATTTCGAAACCATCTATTGCATGGTCGATCTGCACGCGATCACCACATGGCAGGACCCCGCAGCGCTGTCCCACAACACCCGTGAACTGTGCGCAGGTTTTATCGCGGCGGGCATCGACCCTGAACAGTCGATCCTGTTCAACCAAAGCCAGGTGCCCGAACATGCGCAACTGGGCTGGATCTTTAACTGCGTTGCCCGGATGGGGTGGATGCAACGGATGACCCAGTGGAAGGACAAGGCAGGCAAGAACCAGCAGAACGCTTCGCTGGGGCTTTTTGCCTACCCGTCGCTGATGGCGGCTGACATTCTGATCTATCACGCGACCCATGTGCCGGTCGGTGAGGATCAGAAACAGCACCTTGAGTTGACCCGTGATATTGCGATTAAATTCAACAACGACTTTGGCGTCGATTTCTTTCCCGTTACCGAGCCGGTAATCGAAGGCGCGGCCACCCGCGTCATGAGCTTGCGGGACGGGTCCAAGAAAATGTCAAAATCCGATCCGTCGGACATGAGCCGGATCAACCTGACCGACGATGCTGACGCGATTGCCAAGAAAATCCGCAAGGCCAAGACCGACCCGGACGCGCTGCCGTCGGATGTTGACGGGCTGGGGGATCGCCCCGAAGCACGCAATCTGGTCAATATTTACGCGGCCCTGAACGACCAAAGCGTGGAACGGGTTCTGGCAGATGTAGGTGGCAAGCAGTTTGGTGACTTCAAACCGATGCTGGCCGATCTGGCGGTGGCGAAACTGGCGCCGATTTCGACCGAAATGTCTCGTTTGATGGCAGATCAGGCCGAGATTGACCGGATTCTGGCCCGTGGGGCCGAACGCGCGCGTGAGATCGCAGCTCCGATCCTGCAAAAGACCTACAAAATCGTGGGTATGGTTGGATCAGGAACGCGCTGATTGGGCTGGACCTTCGCCTGACGCGCTCCTAGGGTTTGCCTGAATAACAGGAGGGCGTCATGGCAACCGGCAAGAACATCCGGACCTATTTTGAAGGGCAATGGCACGAGGGCGATGCGCCCATCATGCGCGCAGCCGATCACGGTGCCTGGCTGGGTTCGTCCGTCTTTGACGGCGCACGGTATTTTGACGGCCTTGCGCCCGACTTGCATGCGCATTGCGCACGGGTGAACCGGTCCGCCGAGGCCTTGATGCTGACCCCGACCCTCACAGCCGAACAGATGGTCGAACTGGTACACGAAGGATTGCAGGCTTACGGCCCGGACACAGCTGTCTATATCCGCCCAATGTACTGGGGGATCGACGGGGACCAAACCGCGATCGTCCCTCAGGAAAACAGCACCGGTTTTGCCATTTGCCTGGAAGAGATACCAATGGCACCAGAGACCGCCTCGGTCACACTGACAACGACACGCTTCCGCCGTCCTGTGCTGGAAAGTGCGGTCGTAAATGCCAAGGCCGGTTGCCTGTACCCCAACAACGCACGCATGCTGCATGAGGCACGATCCAAAGGGTTCTCGAACGCTCTGGTTGCTGATGCGATGGGGAACGTGGCCGAAACCGCTACGGCCAACATATTCATGGTCAGAGATGGCGAAGTGTTTACGCCCGCCCCGAATGGCACATTTCTGGCGGGGATCACGCGGGCGCGGCACATCAAGAATCTGCGCGAGGATGGTGTGACGGTTCACGAGACTGTTCTGAGCTTTGAGGATTTTCACGAGGCGGACGAAGTGTTCATGTCCGGCAATATGAATAAGGTCACGCCGGTTACCGCTCTGGACGATACACAATTTCAGGTTGGCCCTATTGCCCGTCGCGCTCGTGGACTTTACTGGGATTGGGCTGCAAGCCAACGCTAGCTCAGCGTTGCGGACGTCTCCAAGTTGCCAGCGCGCAACCTCTGGGGCATGATCCCTGAAACTTGAAGAGGACACCCATGCGTAAGTTTCTAGTTGTTCTGGATGACAGCAGCGAATGCTTGAATGCGATGCGATTCGCCGCAATGCGGGCTGCACATACCGGCGGCGGAGTGACGATCCTGTCGGTGATCCCACCGGACGAATTCAATCACTGGATCGGTGTTGCCGAAACCATGCGTGAGGAAGCGCGCGAACGTATCCATGCACATTTCGAGGTCTTCGCAAAATGGATGCGTGACAAACAAAACATCGAACCTGAGTTGGCCATTCGCGAAGGCGATCCGGTGTCGGAAATCATTGAACATGTCCAATCAGACCCCGAAATCGGCGTGCTTGTGCTTGGCGCAGGCACCGACAAGAAGGGCCCCGGTCCGCTGGTGACACAGTTGACGAAGAATTCGGGCAGCATGCCGCTTCCGATCACTATTGTCCCAGGCGATCTGAGCAAAGAAAAACTGGAAGAGATCACCTGAGGTTCAGAGATGGCGAAAACGATACAGTTCTGGTTCGAATTCGCCTCAACCTATTCCTATCTCAGCGCAATGCGGATCGAAACCGCGGCGCAAGCCAAGGGCGTTTCGATTGAATGGCACCCTTTTCTGCTGGGCCCGATTTTTGCCGATCAGGGCTGGCGGACCTCTCCTTTCAACCTCTACCCGGCAAAGGGGCGTTATATGTGGCGCGACATGGAACGCCTCTGTGCTGCACGGCAATTGCCGTTAGTGCAACCCGATCCCTTTCCGCAGAATTCTCTCGCTGCAGCGCGCCTGACGCTTGCCATTGAGGATCACGCGAAGAGGGCTGAATTTGTCAAGGCGGTCTATACTGCCGAATTTGGGGCCGGCCGCAATATCTCGGACCCAAACATACTGAAGGATTGTCTGAAAACGGCCGACCTGCCATCTGCCATACTGAGTCGTGCGCAGGACCCCGACGTCAAGGCGGCCCTTTTTGCGCAATCCACCCGCGCCAAAGAGCTTGACCTGTTCGGAGCACCCAGTTTTTTAGTCGGAGACGAGTTGTACTGGGGCGACGATCGTCTGGACGCGGCTTTGGATCATGCGGCCTCAATTTAGAACCGTTCCAAATCTTGACTTCCCGCGCCCCTGCGCGCATATCAGAGGCACATCAGACGGAGCTGCCTCATGTTCATCCAGACCGAATCCACCCCAAACCCGGCCACGTTGAAATTTCTGCCCGGCCAAACGGTGCTTGAGGCTGGAACTGCGGACTTCCCAACAGCGGAAGCGGGCGAGAAATCCCCTTTGGCCAAACGCATCTTTGCCGTAAACGGCGTAACGGGTGTGTTCTTCGGTAACGATTTTGTTACTGTAACCAAGTCTGACGACATTCAATGGGATCACATCAAACCCGCCATTCTGGGTGCGGTGATGGAACATTACCAATCGGGCCAACCTGTGATGGGCGCGGATGCGACTGCTGCATCTGGTCATGCAGAACACACTGGCGAAGACGCTGAAATCGTCAATCAGATCAAAGACCTGCTGGACAGCCGCGTGCGTCCGGCAGTGGCTCAGGACGGTGGTGACATTACTTTCCACGGCTTTGATCGCGGTATCGTTTACCTGCACATGCAAGGTGCCTGCGCAGGCTGCCCGTCTTCGACGCTGACGTTGAAGATGGGTATCGAAAACCTGCTGCGTCACTACATCCCCGAAGTGACCGAGGTCCGTCCTGTTGCCGTCTGACCCGACGATTCTGGCATTTGATACATCGGCCGCGCATTGCGCGGCCGCTTTGCTGCGTGGCGGTGAAATCGTTGCCTCTCGGGCCGAAGCAATGTCACGCGGGCAAGCCGAACGCCTAATGCCTTTGCTTGAAGAGCTACTTGCCCAGGCTGGGTGCACATGGTCCGATCTTAACGCCATCGGTGTAGGGATCGGCCCCGGCAATTTCACCGGCATTCGAATCTCGGTCTCTGCCGCGCGTGGGCTTGCCCTGGGTCTTGATGCTCCGGTCGTCGGCGTTTCAGGGTTTGATGCTTTGACGAAACTGAGCGATGCAAACCAACTCCCCTGTATCGCTGCGCCGCGCGATCAGGTTTATGTTCAAGTCCCCGGCAGCAAACCAAGCCTGATGCCAAAGAGCGAGGCCGAGGCGCTTGGGCCTTTGTTTTCCTGCCAGGACCCAGAGAAACAGGTCCAGGCCATTGCCCGCCTGACCGCTGAACGGTGGCACGATGTCAGCGAACCACCTGCGCCACTATACGTCAGACCTGCGGACGCAGCGCCCTCGCGTGATGTGTCACCGGTCTTGTTGGACGAATGACGCCGGACGAGATGGCATCGACTCATGTTGCTGCGTTCACGCAGTCGCGCCCTTGGTCCGCCAGTGAATTTGAAAGCCTGCTGGAGAACGCCTTTACCCACTATGTTGGAGACGCTCGCTGTTTTGCCTTGTATCAAGTTATCGCGGGCGAGGCCGAACTGCTGACAATTGCGACTCACCCCACGGTGCAACGACAGGGCCTAGCACTGCAAACAATGCGCAACTGGCACAAACGGGCCGCCGCGTTGCATGCAAGCCGGGCCTTTCTGGATGTGGCTGCGGATAATGAGCCTGCAATCGCGCTATACAAACGTTGTGGTTACCATCGTTGCGGGATGCGACCGAACTATTATTCGCGCGAAACGGGCCTAAAAGCCGACGCTCTGGTGATGGAATGCCGCCTGCCCTGAGGGCAAGGGGACATTTTTTGGACCATTTGGTCAGGAATCAATTGACCACGACGGTTGCAAACCCTCTTAATACCCGCCATCACAACAGTTATGCTCGCTAAACGTGGGTAAACGGGACTAATCTAATCCTGTGCCAACATAAAAACTGGGAGACCGAAATGACCCTGATGAAATCCTTGATGGGTGCTGCCGCTGCGGTTGCACTAACTGCGGGTGCCGCTCTGGCCGAACCGGCGCTGATCTTTGATCTGGGCGGCAAGTTCGACAAATCGTTCAACGAAGCGGCACATAACGGCGCACAGCGTTGGGCAAACGAAACCGGCGGCAAGTACCGCGAAATCGAATTGCAATCGGAAGCTCAGCGCGAGCAGGCCCTCCGCCGCTTTGCCGAAGCAGGCGCGAACCCGATCATCACCATGGGATTTGCCATGGCAGACCCTCTCAGCACGGTCGCACCTGACTATCCTGACACCAAATTTGTTGTTGTTGATGTAACCTGGCTGGACGCACCGAACCTTCGTCAGGTCGGCTTTGCCGAACACGAGGGCTCGTACCTTGTTGGAATGATGGCGGCCATGGCGTCTGAGTCCGGCACGGTTGGCTTCATCGGTGGTATGGATGTTCCACTTATCCGACACTTTGGGTGTGGCTATGCACAGGGCGCCAAAGCCGTTAACCCCGAGATCAACGTCATTGCCAACATGACAGGAACAACCCCAGCTGCATGGAACGACCCGGTAAAAGGGTCCGAGCTGACCAAAGCACAAATCAGCCAAGGCGCTGACGTGATTTATGCCGCGGCGGGCGGAACCGGTGTTGGCGTTCTGCAGACCGCAGCCGACGAAGGCATTCTGTCGATTGGCGTGGACAGCAACCAGAACCACCTGCATCCCGGAAAAGTTCTGACCTCGATGCTGAAACGTGTGGACGTTGCTGTTTATGAAGCGATGAAAGCAGGCGACAAGGTCGAAACTGGTGTGTTCGTCATGGGTCTGGCCGAAGACGGTGTTGGCGTGGCTATGGACGAAAACAACAAAGAGCTTGTTTCGGTTCGTATGAGCGACGCTGTGGATGAAGCCCGTAAAGGCATCATCAACGGCGATATCAGCGTTGTCAGCTATTACGAGAACGACAGCTGCCCCGCGCTGCAGTTCTAAGACACATGCGGGGCGGGGGTCTCCTCCGCCTCGCTTCCCACTCTGCCGCGCCGTCTGTGCGGCCCCTTCGGCAATTGAGGACAAGACATGACCGTCCCCGCCATTGAGCTCAAAGGGATTTCCAAAGCCTTTGGGCCGGTTCAGGCCAATAAAGACATTTCCATCAGCGTCGCCCCCGGTACGATCCATGGAATCATCGGAGAAAACGGTGCGGGCAAATCCACGTTGATGAGCATCCTTTTCGGCTTCTACAAAGCCGACAAAGGTGAGATTTGGATCAACGGTACCAAGACTGATATCCCGGACAGCCAGGCAGCCATCGCCTCGGGCATCGGGATGGTGTTCCAGCATTTCAAGCTGGTGGAAAACTTCACCGTTCTGGAGAACATCGTTCTGGGTGCCGAAGATGGCGGGTTGCTGGCCCCGTCTTTGGCCAAAGCCCGTAAAGAGCTGAAAGAGCTGGAAGAAGAATACGAGCTGTTCGTTGATCCTGACAAGCGCATCGATGAAATTGGCGTGGGCATGCAACAGCGTGTCGAGATCCTGAAAGCACTGTATCGCAAGGCCGAGATACTGATTTTGGACGAACCAACCGGCGTGCTGACTCCGGCTGAAGCAGATCAGTTGTTCCGCATTCTCGACCGCCTGCGGGCCGAGGGGAAAACGATCATCGTGATCACGCATAAACTGCGCGAGATCATGGAAAACACTGACACCGTGTCGGTTATGCGACGCGGGCAGATGACTGCGACTGTCAAAACGTCCGAAACCAGCCCTGAAGAGCTGGCCGAGCTGATGGTAGGCCGCAAGGTTCTGTTGCAGGTCGACAAGGTCCCTGCGAAACCCGGCAAACCCATCCTGGAAATTGAAAAGCTGAGCGTTTTCGACTCGGCTGGTGTGGAAAGGGTCAAGGGGATCGACCTCACAGTGCGCGCTGGTGAAATCGTCGGCATCGCCGGGGTGGCTGGCAACGGTCAATCAGAGTTGCTTGAAGTTCTGGGCGGTATGCGCCCGGGTAAGGGCACGATCAGACTGAACGGTCAGCCTCTGGCGCTGAGTGGCGCAGGTTCGGACGGTCAGGCCCGCCGCGCCCAGCATATCGCGCACGTGCCGGAAGACCGGCAGCGTGAAGGTTTGATTATGGACTTCCACGCGTGGGAGAACGTCGCCTTCGGCTATCACCGCGACCCTGCTTATAAACGCGGTATCTTTATGGACAATGCCGCCCTGCGTGCCGATACCGAGGCCAAGATCGAGAAATTCGATGTCCGGCCGCCCGACGCATGGCTGGCTGCCAAAAGTTTTTCAGGCGGCAACCAACAAAAAATTGTCGTCGCGCGCGAGATTGAGCGGAACCCAGACCTTCTGCTGGTCGGACAACCAACGCGCGGCGTAGATATCGGCGCGATCGAGTTCATTCACAAGCAGATCGTTGCGCTGCGCGATCAGGGCAAGGCAATCCTGCTGGTTTCGGTCGAACTGGAAGAGATATTTTCGCTATCCGACCGGATTGCGGTGATGTTTGATGGTCACATCATGGGCGAACGCCTGCCTCACGAAACAGATGAAAAAGAACTGGGCCTGTTGATGGCCGGTGTTGCGGGGGAGGCCGCGTAACATGGAAAAAATGCCCAAATGGGCCGATGTGATCCTGATCCCACTGATCAGTTTGCTTCTGGCCGCGATCCTGTCGGCGCTTGTGATTCTGGCCATCGGCGAGAACCCGATTGACGCTGTGAAGCTAATGGTAACTGGTGCGCTGGGGTCGACCTATGGTTGGGGCTACACGCTCTATTACGCGACCAACTTCATGTTCACCGGCCTTGCGGTAGCCGTCGCCTTTCACGCCCGGCTGTTCAATATCGGCGGTGAGGGTCAGGCCATGCTGGGCGGGCTTGGTGTCGCAATCATTTGTCTTACGATTCCGTGGCCGCACTGGAGCATTGCTTTGCTCGCTGCCTGCGCCGCTTCGGCCCTATTTGGTGCTGCCTGGGCTGCAATACCGGCCTATCTGCAAGCCAAGCGTGGCAGCCATATCGTGATCACCACGATCATGTTCAACTTCATCGCTGCCGCCGTCCTGAACTATATGCTGGTGAATGTCATGAAACCGGCCGGGTCACAGGACCCTGCAACGGCGCGCTTCCCCGAAGCCACGCACTTGCCGAGCTTCCAGTCGATGTTCTCGACAGCAGACAATGTTGTGTTCCGGGGGGCGCCTGCCAACATCTCGTTCTTTGTGGCAGTTCTGGCCTGTATTGTAGTCTGGGCACTGATCTGGCGGACACGGCTGGGCTATGAGATTCGAGCCTATGGTCATTCTGAAACGGGTGCTGTTTACGCCGGCATTTCGCCTGTGCGGATCACTATCATTGCGATGCTGATTTCGGGTGGATTGGCAGGCATGATGGCCATCAACAACGTCATGGGTGAGGCTGAACGTCTGGTGCTGAACCCAACCGAAGGCGCTGGTTTTATCGGTATCGCCGTCGCGCTGATGGGCCGGTCACACCCATTTGGGGTTTTCCTGGCGGCGCTGTTGTTCGGGTTTCTTTATCAGGGCGGCGCGGAGCTGGCGCTTTGGACACAAATCCCGCGTGAACTGATCGTGGTTATTCAAGCCTTGGTCATTTTGTTCACCGGTGCGCTGGACAACATGGTACGCATGCCGCTTGAGAAACTTTTCCTTGGCATGCGGAAGAGGGCTGAGTGATGGAATTCTTCGTTACCCTCATCCAGGTACTGGATTCGACGATCCGCCTGTCCACGCCCCTGCTTCTTGCGTGTCTGGCTGGTCTTTTTTCGGAACGTGCAGGTATTTTTGACATTGGCCTCGAAGGCAAAATGTTGATGGCGGCGTTCTTTTCCGCAGCTATAGCAGCCGTCACGGGATCTGTCTGGCTGGGTTTGCTTGCTGGTATCGCATCCTCGTTGTTACTGTCCGGGCTGCACGGGTTGGCGTCGATCACCTTCCGAGGCAATCAGCTCATCTCGGGTGTGGCCATCAACTTTCTCGCCTCTGGGCTGACCGTTTTAATCGCCCAAAGCTGGTTTCAGCAAGGTGGGCGTACACCGTCCCTTTTTGGCGGAGGACGGTTCGAGCCCATCAATTTCCCGTTTGCAGAATCGCTCAGCAGTGTACCGATTGTTGGTCCGGTTTATTCCGAATTGCTCTCGGGTCATTCGATTCTGGTCTATGTGGCATTTCTGATGGTTCCAGCGACGTGGTGGGTCCTTTATCGCACACGGTTCGGCCTACGCTTGCGGGCAGTGGGCGAAAACCCGGCAGCGGTGGATACAGCAGGCGTGTCCGTGGTTGGCCTGCGTTTCGCGGCGGTGGCCATCTGCGGCGTCTTGTGCGGTATCGCGGGTGCCTATCTGGCCACTGCCTTGCAAGCTGGGTTCGTCAAAGAAATGACCGCCGGTCGCGGGTTCATCGCGCTGGCGGCGCTCATCTTTGCGAAATGGCGCCCTTGGCACGCCATGTGGGCTTGCCTGTTGTTTGGCCTTTTGCAAGCCATCGCACTGCGGTTCCAGAACATCGATCTGGGCGGGATCGTGATCCCGGTGCAGGTCATGGATGCCCTGCCCTATATCCTGACAGTTGTGATTCTGGCTGGATTCGTTGGCAAAGCTGTGCCCCCGCGTGCAGGTGGCGAACCCTATGTAAAGGAACGCTGATAAGTCCAGTTCAGGAACAATTCTGGGTCCTGTTCGCTGCAGAGCGGCATGCAGAGTTGATTTTGCATGCCGCACCCGCTCTAAGGGGGTATGCAAGTCTACCTGTCCATAACCAAAGATTCTGTCAGCCCTTCATTTATGTTGGGCGGTGCCGGCAGGATCGGAATTGATCTAACCTTGCATCCAGAAGACTTCTTTTGGCTCATCGAGCCTGGAGGCATGTGACAATGATCTACATGCAACAGACTGCATCAATGGCTTATCATTTGGCCGCATGCGGCAGCGCGGAAACGCAAAATACAAAGTGACGGTAATATGTACATCTACCTGCCCATAGCCGAAGTATCGGTGAACGCATTCCTCCTGCTTGGTTTGGGCGGAATGGTTGGCGTCTTGTCCGGAATGTTCGGGGTCGGTGGGGGCTTTCTTATGACGCCGCTGCTGTTCTTCATTGGCATTCCGCCAGCTGTCGCTGTTGCGACCGAAGCCAATCAGATTGTGGCATCGTCCTTTTCCGGTGTACTGGCGCATTTCCGACGAAAAACCGTGGACCTCAGGATGGGAACTGTGTTGCTGATCGGAGGTCTTATAGGCGCTGCTTTGGGTGTGGTTGTTTTCAACTATCTCAAGAGTCTGGGTCAGGTCGATCTGCTGGTTAAGCTGTGTTACGTGGTTTTCCTTGGCGTCATCGGTAGCCTGATGTTCGTGGAAAGTCTAAGGGCCCTGCGCAAGGCCAAAATGGGTGGGGCCGCCCCCGCCAAACGCCGTCAGCGGGGCTGGATCCACGCCCTGCCCTTCAAGATGCGGTTTCGCACATCAGGCCTTTATATTTCGGTCATTCCACCCGTTCTAGTTGGGCTTTTCGTCGGCATTTTGTCTGCAATCATGGGTGTTGGCGGTGGCTTTATCATGGTGCCCGCCATGATTTATCTGCTGGGTATGCCAACAAAGGTTGTTGTTGGCACATCGCTGTTTCAAATCATCTTCGTGACAGCCTTTACCACGATGCTTCACGCCACAACCAACTACACTGTCGACGTCGTTCTGGCAGTACTGCTGCTTGTTGGCGGTGTGATCGGCGCGCAGATCGGTACTGTTATTGGCGCGCGCATGCCAGCGGAACAATTGCGCGTTTTGCTGGCAGCTTTGGTTCTGGCAGTTTGCGGCAAGCTGGCGCTTGATCTGCTTCTGGAGCCTGCCGAGCTTTATTCGCTCGGAACAGGTGGAGGACACTGAAGATGCTGCGTTCACTTATTGCCGCATTTTGTCTGTTCTGCCTGCCGGTGTCCGCAGCGGAAGAACAAGTTGTCCTGGGTCTTAGCCAGGATCGCGTTGCAATCACGGCGACCTTTGACGGCTCCGAGATTCTCATTTTCGGGGCCATCAAACGGGAAACCCCGATTCCGTCCGGCCCATCGGTCGAGGTCATCGTTGCTGTCGCCGGCCCATCCGAACCTGTCACCGTGCGCCGTAAGGATCGAAAGCTGGGGATTTGGGTGAACACCGACAGCGTCCTCGTCGATCTTGCGCCCAGTTTCTACGCTGTCGCAACCAGCGGACCATTAAACGAGATTCTGAGCGACACCGATGACCTGCGCTATCGTGTATCGATCGAGCGTGCGATCCGCTCTGTTGGTGCCGCAATGCATATCCGCGGAGCGCAGGATTTTGCAGATGCAGTGGTTCGCATCCGCGAGGAAGAAAAGCTGTATTCCATCCGCGAAGACACGGTGGCTGTAGACGAACAAACTCTGTTCCGCACGTCAATCGACATGCCTGCAGACCTGACAGAGGGGGACTATGTCGCCCGTATCTTCCTGACGCGCGGTGGAGAGGTAGTTTCGCACTACGAAACAACCATTAATGTCCGCAAAGTCGGCCTGGAACGGTTTCTGTACAACATGTCGCGCCAGCAACCTGTCTGGTATGGCTTGATGTCGCTGGTTATTGCGATTGCGGCAGGCTGGGGTGCATCGACGGCTTTCCGTTTGCTGCGCGAAAAGTAACCTTCATCCCCTGCCGATGTAAGGCATGGTCGTGGCCATGACGGTCATGAACTGAACGTTCGCCTCGGGCGGCAAGGTTGCCATATGCAGAACGGACCGTGCTGCGTCCTCAACAGCCATAGTCGGGTCAGGCGTGTCCCCTGCCGCCTGCGCGGCGTCGACAAGACCCTGAACCATCTGTGTGCGGGCGTTCCCAATGTCGATCTGGCCACAGGCAATTCCAAAGGACCGCCCGTCCAGAGACAGGCTGCGGGTCAGTCCGGTAATTGCGTGTTTTGTCGCTGAATAGTGCACAGAGTTCGGACGCGGAACATGGGCGGCAATGGAGCCGTTATTGATGATCCGTCCACCCTGAGGGTCCTGATGCCGCATGATGCCAAAGGCTTCGCGTGCGCACAGGAACATACCGTTCAGGTTGACGTTGACGCTTTGGTACCAATCTTCAAGCGCGATCTCGTCAATCGTGCCACCCGGAGCAAAGATTCCTGCGTTGTTGAACAAGACGTCCAGACGCCCAACCTTGTTCGCGAACTTGCGGAACACGGTCTTCACAGCTTCAGGATCGGTGACATCAGCAGGCAACGAAACTGCGTTGGCATGTTTCTGTGCCAGGGCATTCAACTTGTCCGCACTGCGTGCCAGCATGCCAACCGTCCACCCTTGGGCCAGAAACAATTCGGCGGTGGCCAGACCAATGCCAGAGCTTGCGCCTGTCACGATTATGGATGTCATGTCTCTTCCGCCTCCAATGTCAGCGACGCCGCAGGTACAGCCCGCAAGTCATCCACCCGCAGCGGGTATGTTGGCTTTGATAAACGGTTGCGAACCACCCAAATCAACCGCTCTTGCGCCCGAGTGATCGCCACATAGGCCAAACGTTTCCACAAGGGTTGTCCGGCCTCGGTCCGACCCATTCGGGCCGCAGAGTAGATGTCAGGCGCAAAAACTTGAACCGTATCCCATTGCGAGCCCTGCGCCTTGTGGATCGTAACCGCCGCACCGTGCAGGAACGTTGCGCCCATACGCGCGGCAAAAGGAATGAATGGCTCTTCCTCGTTCGGTTTTTCGATTTGTACAATCGACGCAGCGCTGACCTGAGGGTCTTCGGCCCCCATAACGTGCAATCGCGAAAACCCCGGTTTTCGCCCCGGCCCCAGATAAACAACCTGAGCCCCCTTGATCAGCCCGCGCGCCTCAAGATCCAACCGTTTCTTGCGATGTTTCAAAGGCAGTTCGATCCCGTCGCAAATTAGCGGTTCCCCCTCCAACAGCTCGGTCTCTGGTGCGCCATGGACGTTCCTGAACGCCTGAATAAGTCGAATGCGTGTTGCGTTGCGCCAAACCAAAACCGGGCTGCGCGCCATCAGGTCGACCTCGACCCGCTGGCCCCAGACCACCCTGTCGTCACGGCGGGCTGTCTCTTCGACCAAACGCTCGAAGTCCTCAAACCCCATTTCGGGGTCTGCCAGAGCATGGGCCAGATCGAGAATCGGGTTGTCCGCATCCTGCCTGTGAACCCGTTGAAGCGTCAGCTTCCGGGGCTCGGGCAAGGCTTCAAAAACCATGCTGCCCGACTGGTTCACCGGTGCCAGCTGCGCCGGATCACCGAATAACAGAAGGGTTGGAAAAATCTCTTTCAGATCCTCGAATTGACGATCATCCAGCATCGACGCTTCGTCGACAAATCCGATGTCCAAAGGTTCGTCGCGTCGCTTCCACCCAGTGATGAAATCTGATCCCCTCAAACCGGCTGCGGCCAATGCCCCGGGCATGGACTTGTTGTTTTCGTAAAACGCCGCAGCCCGATCCAGGGCTTCTTCTGTCAGTCCTTCAATCTCGGGGCGTTCATCGTTGCCCGCCAGCCATTCAGCGATGCGCTCGTATTCCGGGTCGTACACCGGCGTGTAGAGAATGCGGTGAATTGTCGTGGCAGGCACACCACGCAGGCGCAGAACGCTTGCGGCCTTGTTGGTGGGGGCCAGGATGGCCAAGCTGCGCTTGTCCCTTGACTTGCGACTTTCATAGTCGCCGGACACGATCTGCACTCCGGTCTCTGCCAGCGCTTTATAAAGTTCAGCCAACAGCAGGGTTTTACCCGAACCAGCCTTGCCGATCACGGCCATTACACCGGATTTTCCTGCCCCCGGCAGCTTAACAAGGGCATCATCTTCAAGATCGACACCTGCTGATCGCAGCATCTCGGCGATGCTGTCAAATGCGGCGGCCTGATCATCCGAGAAGGTTACATTTTGCAAAGACATGGCGCGACCCTACAGGGCCGCGCCGACCATCACCAGATGCGGAATGGCGATTTCAGCCGCTCAGGCGGACAGTGCAAATCGGTGCTGCTTTTTGGGCCCAAAAGCCGTGTTGAACCAAAGGCGTGACAGTTCGCGTGGGATGCCCGCGCGCTCCGCCACGCGGTTGCAGTCATCTGCAGAGTAAGGCCACAACCCGACCGAGATCTGATCCCGCCCGCTGCCCTGGGTGCCCAGAACCTCGGGCGATGAGCCGATCAGGCGATAGATACGGATCATACGCGCATCAAACACACCGGCGATGTGTGTCAGGCCAAAACCCTCCATCATTTCACCCCCGCTCAGCATAATGGCCCCAGCCGTATGCGGGCCTGCGTCGCGTGACAGGCAAAACCGTGTAACTTCCCAGATCAGCGGGCTGCAAATGGGTTTGCCACCGTTAAGATGCCCAAACACCTCGTTGATCATCACCCGACCCGTTGTCGGCAACACCCGCATCGACCCGCCATGACGGCCGTCCGGCTCTTCCCAGATGACATAGAGCGGGTTGAGCGCATCATACTCATCCCGCTCTTCACCTTGTTCGTTGACGTGGACATCCCACCCCAGCCGGGTTTTGAACTGATCCGCTCGATCCTTGAACATCCCCTCTGCCAGAGTTGGAAATCTGTGCAACTCATCGGCATATAAATAACGCAACATGACTTGTTCCCCTTGTCGTCCTGTGCAGGAACGAAAGGGGTACAGAGTTGTGGTTATTATTACGTGTGGGGTGCGCGCTGGCCTTAAACCACTATTAAGCCTCGGCTAAGTGCGGTTGCGATTGCATGAGTTGTGTTATGAGCGCCCAACTTGGATCGGGCGCTTTCGATATAAACCCGCAGCGTATGCTCTGATATCGACAGAGAATGCGCCACTTGAGCCCTGCTGTATCCCAAAGCCAAAAGGGTGATCGCGTCAATTTCCCGTGGAGACAGATTACGCTTGGAATCCGGCTGCCTGTCCTCTTCGAACTCAAGCGCTTTGCGATTGATAAAATGCGCAACAAGGATCAAGTCTCGCCCGAAGGTGGAAATAAAGCGCTGCCAGGTCCGATCATCGCAACTGTGGTTTACTGTGAATAGGGCAAACTGCCCGTTCGGGCCCCGGATCGGAATGGAATAGCCCTGATTGCCAACACCGTGGTTTCTGGCATCTTCAAGAAAGGACTTTGCAATCCTGCTCGACCAGTCCAGAGATTTCCAGTCAACCGGATGAAATCTTTGGAAACACCCAAGAATAACCGGATCAATACGATGGTAATTCTTGTCCCGATAGCGTTCGTCCCAAGCATCTGAATATGTGGTGTAACCGTACTGATCGCCAGCACCATCGACCCAGTGATAGGTCAGATGTTCGACCTGAAGAATACCACGTAATTGCTCTGCAACATTGCTGAGCTCTTCAAGCGTGTTGGTGTTTTCCAAATCCTGAAGGATTTGACCCAATTCGACTTCTGTTCCCATCCGCGGGCGCTCGTGCCTCGTTCTTCAGGGACGCGATCTCGGCCGCCGCGATCAGCCTTGTGTCATCCAGCTGCTCGGCAAGCGCGCTCAACCCGTTCGCAACGGCGAAAGCATTGAGGTCCGACAATACGTCCAATATCCACTCATTCTGCGCCATTAGGGTCTCTCTGAAACAGTTAACGAAGCGTTAACACAACCATAACATGTATGATCTTTTTCGACCTATTCACCGGTTTCTACTCCCCAAAAATGGCGGGGGACGAAAATGTAAGTGTTTGAAAGTCCGAAAGGCTTTGTCAAAACGCAAAACACCCGCGAACCGGCAAGGCGATTCGCGGGCGTTTTTTGTCTACAACCCAAATGGGGGTCAGCCTGCGTCAAGAACCTCTTCAAGGGTGCGCAGGCCAGTGCGGGGCGCTTGAACAAGGACAGACATGTTCCCCGGCTTATGTTCGTTCCGGAGCATCTTCATGTGCGCCTCTGGCAGATCGTTCCAGGTGAACACCTCCGACATGCAGGGATCCAGGCGACGTTCAACCATCAGCTTGTTTGCAGCAGCCGCTTGTTTGAGGTGCGCAAAGTGCGATCCTTGCAGGCGCTTTTGATGCATCCACATGTAGCGCACATCAAAGGTACAGTTGAAACCTGTTGTACCGGCGCAGATCACGACCATACCACCTTTTTTGACAACAAAGGTCGAGACCGGGAACGTGCTTTCACCGGGGTGTTCAAACACCATATCCACGTTGTTGCCCTTGCCGGTGATGTCCCAAATCGCCTTGCCGAACTTGCGGGCTTCTTTGAACCATTCGGCATATTCCGGCGTGTTTACCGTGGGCAATTGGCCCCAGCAGTTGAAGTCTTTACGGTTCAGCACGCCTTTGGCACCTAATCCCATAACGAAATCGCGCTTGCTTTCGTCCGAGATTACACCAATCGCATTCGCACCGGCCGTGTTGATCAACTGGATCGCATAGGAACCCAGACCGCCGGACGCGCCCCATACCAGAACGTTCTGGCCCGGCTTCAGATCATGCGGCTCGTGGCCAAACAGCATCCTATAAGCGGTCGCCAACGTCAGTGTGTAGCACGCAGCTTCTTCCCAGGTCAGGTGCTTGGGGCGCGGCATAAGTTGTTGTGCCTGAACGCGGGTGAACTGGCTGAAAGAGCCGTCTGGTGTCTCATAACCCCAAATCCGTTGGCTGGTCGAGTACATCGGATCGCCGCCGTTGCACTCTTCATCATCGCCATCGTCCTGGTTGCAGTGGATGACAACTTCGTCGCCGACTTTCCAGCGCTTCACCTTATCGCCAACGGCCCAGACAATGCCTGACGCATCCGAACCGGCAATGTGATAGGGGGCTTTGTGGCCATCAAACGGGCTGATTGGCTGACCCAGGGCGGCCCAGACACCGTTATAGTTTACGCCAGCTGCCATCACCAGAACCAGCACCTCGTTGCTGTCCAGTTCGGGTACGTCGACCACTTCTTGTTGCATTGCAGTGTTCGGCTCGCCGTGGCGTTCCTTGCGGATGGCCCAAGCATACATTTGCTTGGGGACAAATCCCATCGGAGGGATCTCACCCATTTCATAGAGGTCCTTTTCGGGTGCCTCGTACGACGCGATACCGCTTTCGGTGTCCAAAGCCATGCTGGCCTCCTATTCTCAATATCATTGCCGCAACGCAGAATCGCGTGCTTCACAGACTGTGAATATTGACCACTGAGTAATAATGCAACCGTTTTTGGTTCATATTTGTAATTTTATGACCCAGCAGATGCAGAAAGTTATTTCGCAAGCGCAGTATTCTCAGAATCCCTGTGGTTTGGGGCTGAGGCTGCATAGTACTCCAGCAAATCCTCTCTTTGACCTGAAAGGGCCAGATTGTCCCCCTGGCGGCTTAAGATCCTGCGCTCGACCAACTGATTCAGGGCATTTTCAACCGCCGCTTCGTCTTGGTCTGACGCATGGCCGTCTTCGGCCAGCATAGAAAGTATTTGGGAACGAACGACCTTTTCAGATGAAGAACCTTTCTGTTGCAACAACAGGCACGCCGCAGGGGCCGGAACCAGCGGGATCGCTTGCCCGATGCGTTGCATCAATTCCCGGGCCAGATCCGTCATGACATCGTCATCATTCACGACGCGAAATTCCTTTAGCGAAATGGGCACCCCATATCGCACAGAGGCAACGCCAAACCGCTTGTACCGCCCGATCAAGCGCCGCCAGATCTGCTTGAGGATCCAGCGCGAGATTACGCCAATCCGAGCGCGAAACCGACGCTCAGACCCCAAAGCCGCGCGAGTCAGGATGGTATCTTCAAGCACTCGATCATAATTCAACGCCACAGGAACGAATACGACGTCGCGGCCTTCAGGCGAAGTTCCGTCCATAATGTATTTCAGCAAACCCAGTTTTGGGCGACCCAGTGCGCCAGTCAGGCTTAAACCGCCTTCCGGGAACATGGCTTGCGTCACACCCGCTTCGGTCGCGTGGCGCACATAGCAGGACAACACCTGCCTATAGAGCTCACTGCCTGATTTGCGTCGAATGAAGTACGCCCCCATTGCGCGGATCAAACGGCTTAGCGGCCAAACGCGCGCCCATTCTCCGACAGCATAAGACAAGGCCGACTGCTGTGCCGCCAGATAGGTCACCAGCACATAGTCCATATTGCTGCGATGGTTCATCACAAAAACCACGGTCGCATCCGGGTCGATGTTCTTGATCGCAGCCTCGTCCTTGTACCCGAGTCGGACCTCGTAAAACGTATTGCTCAGCAGACGGGCGAGCCGAATGGCAAAGCTGAAATAGGCAAAGGCAGAAAACGACGGGACAATCTCGCGCGCGTAGCGGCGCGCTTTTTCAAAGGCGACTGCCTCGGGAATGCCTTCGTCCTGCGCGTGTTGTTGAACCGCCTGCCCGACCTGAGGGTCGTAAATCAGCCGCTGGATCATGTCATGACGCCGCGCCAGCTTGAACGGTTGAATGGGACGTTGAAGCCTTTGATTCAGGCGCGAAACGGCGCGTTCCAATCTACGGCGAAAAAACCATCGCACTGAAGGAAACAGAAAATGCGAAGCAAAAGTGACCATGGCAAAGACCACGATCAGCAGGAAAAGCCAAAGCGGAAGTTCCACGGTTTGCGTCATGGCGGCACATTGCCACCAATCGCAACTGCCCACAATCTGAACAATTGAAGGATGCCGCAACGCAGCGAATTGACATATCCCGAAAATTGCGCTTTAGAACCTCAAGACGTAATTTTATTGCCCACTGAAACACGAGGCCCCCTATGACGCAGACGCAGAAAGATCGCCCTTGGCTCATCCGAACCTATGCCGGTCATTCCACGGCCAAAGCCTCGAACGCACTTTATCGGGGGAACCTGGCGAAAGGGCAAACCGGCCTGTCCGTGGCTTTCGATCTGCCCACGCAAACGGGCTATGACAGCGACCACACATTGGCACGCGGTGAAGTCGGCAAAGTGGGCGTTCCCGTTTGTCATCTGGGCGACATGCGGGTTCTGTTCGACCAGATCCCGCTTGAGCAGATGAACACCTCGATGACGATCAACGCCACTGCCCCATGGTTATTGGCGCTGTATATCGCTGTCGCGGAAGAGCAAGGCGCAGATGTGTCGAAATTGCAGGGCACGGTGCAAAATGACCTGATCAAGGAATATCTGAGCCGCGGCACCTATGTTTGCCCGCCCAAACCGTCGCTTAAGATGATCGCGGACGTGGCCGAGTATTGCTATACCAACGTTCCCAAGTGGAACCCGATGAATGTGTGTTCGTACCACCTGCAGGAAGCGGGCGCGACACCAGAACAGGAACTGGCCTATGCGTTGGCCACCGCCATCGCGGTGTTGGATGAATTGCGCCCGCGCGTTCCGGCAGAGGATTTCCCAGCCCTGTGTGGCCGTATTTCGTTTTTCGTGAACGCGGGCATCCGCTTTGTCACCGAAATGTGCAAGATGCGCGCATTTGTCGATCTTTGGGATGAGATTCTGCAACAACGCTATGGTGTCGAGAATCCGAAATTCCGCCGATTCCGCTATGGGGTGCAGGTTAACTCGTTGGGTCTGACCGAACAACAGCCTGAAAACAACGTCTATCGCATCCTGATCGAAATGCTGGCCGTGACGCTGTCGAAAAACGCGCGTGCGCGTGCGGTGCAATTGCCTGCCTGGAACGAGGCGCTTGGGCTGCCGCGCCCCTGGGATCAGCAATGGTCGATGCGGATGCAGCAAATCCTGGCCTATGAGACCGACCTGCTGGAATTCGACGACCTGTTCGATGGCAACCCCGCCGTCGATGCCAAGGTCGAAGAGTTGAAGACAGGCGCGCGGGCCGAGTTGGCGAACCTTGATTCGATGGGTGGCGCGGTGGCCTCGATTGAGTACATGAAATCCCGCCTGGTGGACTCAAACGCAGATCGGCTGAACCGTATTGAACGAAACGAAACCGTCGTTGTTGGTGTGAACAAATGGATCGAAGGTGAAGCTTCACCTTTGCAGACCGAAGATGGCGGCATCATGGTTGTCGATCCGGCGGTGGAACAGGAACAGATCGACCGCCTGAACTCCTGGCGCGCTGAACGGGACGACTCGGCTGTTGCAAATGCCCTGGCCGCGTTGCGGGAGGCCGCGAAAACCGGAGCAAACGTGATGGAGCCGTCCATTGCCGCCGCCAAGGCGGGCGTCACCACAGGCGAATGGGCGGAAGAGATGCGCAAAGTCTACGGTACTTATCGTGGCCCAACCGGTGTTTCAGGCTCGGTTTCGAACAAAACCGAAGGGTTGGACGATCTGCGCGCTGCGGTCGACGCGGTCAGTGACAAACTGGGCCGTCGTCTCAAGTTCCTGGTTGGCAAACCGGGATTGGATGGCCATTCCAACGGCGCTGAACAGATCGCCTTCCGCGCCCGTGATTGCGGCATGGACATCAGCTATGAAGGCATCCGCCTAACCCCAGAGGAAATCGTGGAAGCTGCGCGCGCAGACGACGCGCATGTGATCGGCCTGTCCATCCTATCCGGCAGCCACCTGCCACTGGTCGAAGATGTATTGGCGCGTCTGCAAAAAGAAGGGCTGTCCCATATTCCAGTTGTGGTCGGCGGGATTATTCCCGATGAAGATGCCGAAAAATTGAAAGCCATGGGGGTGGCCAAGGTTTACACCCCTAAAAACTTTGAATTGAACGCAATTATGGGCGATATCGTTGTTTTGGCAGACCCCAAAACACTTGCTGCGGAATAACTGAGCCTTTTCTTTCTTTTTTCCCCGTTTCTGTCCTTTAAATCTTTGGGATGGAATAATCCTGTTTTTGGAAATACGGTGCGCGCCAATACGCACCGTATTCTAATTCAATCGGAGAAGACTGATGGGGATCAATCTCGAACAAATGTCGCGAAAAGAGCTGTTGGCTTTACGTGACGATATAGACAAAGCGCTTGTAAGCGCCGAAAAACGCGAGCGGAGTGCGGCTTTGAAGGCTGCTGAAAAAGCAGCGGCAGAGTTTGGTTTTTCGCTGTCTGAATTGTCCAGCGACGCGCCTCGTGGCGGAAAAGCGCCTAAAACGAAAGCGAAATATCGCAATCCGTCGAACCCGGACCAGACGTGGTCAGGTCGTGGGCGCAAACCCCAATGGGTGCATGACGCCTTAAATGCGGGATCCGATATTTCTGAATTGGAAATTTGATCAGGGTAAGTTGAACAAATGACCATTCACATTGGTGCCGAAAAAGGCGAAATCGCAGAAACCGTTCTTTTGCCCGGAGACCCTTATCGGGCAAAATGGGCTGCAGAGACTTTTTTGACCGATGTAAAACAGGTCAATGACGTTCGGGGAATGCTTGGTTTTACCGGCAATTGGAAAGGACATCCTGTAACGATTCAGGGCAGCGGCATGGGGATGCCCTCTCTTTCCATTTACGTCAATGAATTGATCCGTGATTACGGTGCAAAAACTCTAATCCGTATCGGTTCATGTGGCGGCATGCAGGACAGTGTGAAACTGCGCGACGTTATTCTGGCGATGACATCTACCACGCTCAGCACTCCGTCGCGCGGCATCATGAAAGAGTTGAACTTTGCCCCCTGTGCTGATTGGGGGTTGTTGCATTCTGCGGCAGCGGCAGCAGCGGCAAAGGGGACGCCAACGCATGTTGGTGGAATCTACTCGTCCGATGTCTTTTATGACGAGCGCCCGGACCTGAACGAACAGATGGTGCGTCACGGCATTCTGGGCGTCGAGATGGAAGCCGCAGAACTGTACATCTTGGCGGCACGCCACAAGTGCAGGGCTTTGGCTGTACTCACTGTTTCCGATCACCTTTTGACCGGAGAAGCTCTGCCGTCGTCTGAGCGCGAGCGGAGCTTTGGTGACATGGTGGAAATCGCCCTTCAGGCGGCTTTCCCGAACACCTGACAAATGGCAGGCACCACCAGGTGCCTGTCGGATTTATCGCCCATGCGTGCGATCATAACCATTGCGCGCCGGGCTTTCCCAACCTTTCAAATCACCTTCAGCGGGTGCGAATGTTTCGACCAGCAGCGGGAAACAGGCCGCCGTGTCCGAGGAATGCTCGGACGAACAATCCCCGCCTGGGCAGGCGCTCAGATTGCCAAGCAGATCAATTTCGGCAAAGAATTCAAGATAATCACCGGGGCGCACAGGTGAGGCCTTCATAAAATATTGACCCGTATCGCGGGTAAACCCGGTGCACATAAAGACATTCAGCACGTCATGCACTGCAAGTTCAGCTTCGGTCAGCGGAAGATCCAAATGATCCGCAAGCGCGCGGGTCAGGTTTGAATGGCAGCAGTGGTGGTATTGCGTACCCGACAACAGGTTGCCCGTATACGGATCACACCGCGTACCAATAACGTCATGGACCGACCCGCCAAAGACGTCGATTCCGTACCATTCCAGTGTGTCTTCAATGATCGTGGCCATAGGGCGCAGATTGGGAAAACTGGACCACATCTGTTCTCCGGTGGTCAGATGCGTTCCATGCAAGGCGCGGGTTTTACCTGAATAGAACCGTTCGGACAGGTCATTGCGGTTCCATATGTTCAAATCACCGACCTGTGGGCCTTCGACGGACGTAATTCGAAAGAAATGCCCTGCCGGCACCTCAAAACAGCGCGCATCGCGCGGGGGAACCAGAACCTCGCCGGTTTTGATTGCGCCTTGGCGCAGGGTTCGCATCCACGACACATCAGGTCGCGGTAATGCGTCGTTCGGGTAGCAGATTACGGGGGCCAGCGCGCGACGCGCCTCAGCATCTTCGGGAACGGGGACAGGGCGTTCAGAACGTGTCATGCGATGCAGACTGGCGCATAACTCTGCCTGCGAAAAGCAGATAATTAGTTGTCGCGCGCCCTCGAACACCGCAAAGGCTGTTCCTGAGAAGTGATTTCAGCGCCGCAGAAGCTACACCGCCAGACACCATGGCTTTTGTCTTGGCGCCACCGACAATTACGCGTCAGCGTAGAATGACGGGCGCGCCAGACAAAATAGCCTAATACACCGGCCGCCAACAGAAGCAGAAGAACAGGCATTGCCTTGCTTTGCCGATTAGCAGTCGTAGTTCAAGTCTTACGGCCCGTATCAGGCTGCGTTTGCGTATTCGAACAACTCAGGTTCTTTGTCAGCTTTCACGGGTTCTGGCACGTAATACGCCCATGCCTGCTCAAGCAGTTCCAACGCTTCTTGGGCGTCGGTTTTTTGTTTGGAAGTGTCTTTGCTCATTGGAGTGATCCTGGCTTAATCTCATCACTCCTCCCTGCCCAAAAAATAAGGCAACGCAGCCAAGGCCGCATCGCCTAATTTTGCAAGTTGGGCATGCGTTTATCGCAAAACGCAGTGGCGCTTAAACAGCGCGTTCGACCATCATCTTTTTGATTTCAGCAATCGCCTTGGCCGGGTTCAGACCTTTGGGGCAGGTCTTGGCGCAATTCATGATGGTGTGACAGCGATACAGCTTGAACGGATCTTCCAGCTCATCCAGACGTTCGCCTGTGGCCTCATCGCGGCTGTCGATAATCCAGCGATACGCATGCAGCAACGCGGCGGGGCCAAGATACCGGTCACCGTTCCACCAATAGCTGGGGCACGAGGTTGAGCAGCTGGCGCACATCACGCATTCATAGAGACCATCCAGTTTCTTGCGGTCCTCAATCGACTGCTTCCATTCCTTCGCGGGACGGTTGGTCTTGGTTTCCAGCCAAGGCATGATCGAAGCATGCTGCGCATAGAAATGGGTCAGATCAGGGATCAGGTCCTTGACCACCGGCATATGCGGCAGCGGATAAATTTTCACGTCGCCCTTGATCTCGTCCATGCCGTAAATGCAGGCCAACGTGTTGATCCCGTCGATATTCATCGCACAAGAGCCACAGATGCCTTCGCGGCAAGACCGGCGGAAGGTCAACGTTGGGTCGATCTCGTTCTTGATCTTGATCAGCGCGTCCAGAACCATCGGGCCGCATGTATCCATGTCGACGAAATAGGTATCAACACGCGGGTTCTGACCGTCATCGGGGTTCCAGCGATAGATCTGGAACTTGCGCACATTGGTGGCACCGTCCGGCTTGGGCCAGGTCTTGCCGGTGGTAATCCGGGAATTCTTGGGCAGGGTCAGTTGAACCATGTCAATTCTCCATTCAGCACAAGGCCGCCTTTCAGCCTGTCCGGGCGCGATCAGACGCCCCTCGATTATAATGCCCCCAGTGGGCAATGTTCACGTCGAAATCCGGCGAGAGCCAGTCCGCAACTCGTTGTGGGTCATCTTTGTCGATATCATAGCGCAGGAAGCGAGGATTTCCGTCGAAATAGGTTTCGACCTCGGTGTGGTGCACATCGTACATATGCGCCCAACCCTGTTTCACCTCATTAGCTGTCTGTCCGTTGGCCTTGCAGCATCGCTCCAGATAGCCACCACCGGAATGGCTGGCCCTTGAGTTGATCCAATCCTCGCGATTGCGCGTGTTCAGCAAAAAGTATGCGCTTGGATAAGCCGCGTGCAGCTCGCGAAAGAAACGCGAACCGTCCAGCATGAAGCGCGAATTGACAAAGGCAATGTCGGTGAAGGCCCTTACCGCGCCGAACCCATCCAAGGGCCTGCGCCCCATGGCAATATTGGTCATCATGCGATGCGCAAGGTTTTGGCCTTGCTCATCTTCCCAATGCACGGATGGGATTCCGCTGTTATGGAACAGCTTGTGAAACGAGGTCGTCGCACAGCGATTCAACCCGATCAGGATTATCTTTGGATCGCTTGACCCCGACTTCAAAACTTCGACCGTCATGACAAGCACCACGCACGCGCCATCCGCAGGCTGATTGCCTGCATCAGGATCACGGGTATTTGGCGCTTGTGCGTCATTGCCTGCTTTCCCTGCCCTTAGAACGTCCGCGCTTTGGGCGCGATTTTCTGAAGGCTGATACCGCCCTGTTCCTCGGTCGTCAGCGGATCAACGATGACCGGGCGATAGCTCAGCTCAACTGCGTTGCCCTCAACGCGGCTGACCGTATGCACGCGCCAGTTTTCATCGTCACGCTCGCTAAAATCCTCATGCGCGTGGGCGCCACGGGATTCCTTACGCGCCTCAGCACCGACGATGGTCGCCAGCGCGTTGGGCATAAGGTTTGTCAGTTCCAAAGTTTCCATCAGATCACTGTTCCAGACCAACGAACGGTCTGTGACTTTCAGATCGTCCATTTTGGCAGCAATCGCGGTCATCTTTTCGACGCCTTCAGCCATTGTTTTGGCCGTACGGAACACGGCTGCATCCGCCTGCATGGTTTTCTGCATCTCAAGCCGCAAGTCCGCGGTCGCGACCGAACCGTTGGCGTTGCGGACCGCATCGAACCGATCAAAGGCTTTGTCGACCGACGCCTGATTTAGAACCGGGTTCGGCGCTTCGGCATCAACGACTTTACCAGCGCGGATCGCGGCCGCGCGGCCAAATACCACGAGGTCGATCAGCGAGTTAGATCCCAGTCGGTTCGCACCATGGACCGAGGCACAACCCGCTTCACCCACAGCCATCAAGCCAGGAACGACGGCCGTCGGGTCGTCGGCGGTGGGGTTCAGAACCTCACCCCAATAGTTGGTCGGAATACCACCCATGTTGTAGTGAACAGTCGGCAGAACCGGGATTGGTTCCTTGGTTACGTCGACACCCGCAAAGATCTTTGCGCTTTCCGAGATACCCGGCAAACGCTCGGCCAAAGCTTCGGCAGGCAGGTGCGACAGGTTCAGGTGGATGTGATCCCCTTCCGCACCGACACCCCGACCTTCACGGATCTCCATTGTCATCGAGCGCGAGACATAGTCACGCGGCGCGAGGTCTTTGTACTGGGGCGCATAACGCTCCATAAACCGCTCGCCTTCCGAGTTTGTCAGATAGCCACCCTCGCCGCGCGCACCTTCGGTGATCAGACAGCCCGAGCCGTAGATGCCGGTCGGGTGGAACTGCACGAACTCCATATCCTGCAGGGCCAGACCTGCGCGGGCCACCATACCGCCACCGTCACCGGTACAGGTATGGGCCGAAGTCGCGCTGAAATATGCCCGGCCATAGCCGCCTGTCGCCAGAACAACCATCTTGGCGTTGAAGACATGCATCGTGCCGTCGTCCAGCTTCCAGCAGACGACACCCTGACATTGCCCATCCTCGGACATGATCAGGTCGATGGCGAAATATTCGATGTAGAACTCGGCGTTGTTTTTCAGCGATTGACCATACAGCGTGTGCAGGATCGCATGACCGGTCCGGTCGGCGGCAGCACAGGTGCGCTGTACAGCGGGGCCTTCGCCAAACTCAGTCGTATGACCACCGAATGGGCGCTGATAGATCTTGCCTTCTTCGGTGCGGCTGAAGGGCACGCCGTAATGCTCCAATTCGTACACGGCTTTGGGCGCTTCGCGCGCGAGGTACTCCATCGCGTCGGTGTCACCCAACCAGTCCGACCCTTTGACCGTGTCATACATGTGCCACTGCCAGTGATCCGGGCCCATATTCGACAAGGACGCCGCGATACCACCCTGAGCCGCCACTGTGTGCGAACGGGTTGGGAAAACCTTTGTTACACACGCGGTGCGCAATCCCTGTTCCGCCATGCCCAAGGTCGCCCGCAGACCGGCCCCACCGGCACCGACAACGACCACGTCATAGTCATGCGTTTCGTATTCGTATGCAGCCATTTCTTTCAGCTCCGGGAGTTAAAGGGCAATGCGCGCGATGGCGAAAATGCCAGCCGCTGCCGCGCCATAAGACAGGCAAGTCACCAGAATAATCAGGACCTTTTCGAGCGTGCCGTGAACGTAGTCCTCAAGCATCACCTGCGCACCGTCTGCGAAGTGCTTGAAGCCAACTGCCAGCGTCAACGCTGCAACAATCGCGGGGAAGGGACGTGAATAGTAGTCCAGAACCACATCAAACGGCTGACCCAGAACCGGGCCAAATGTAAAAACAAACAAAGGCACAAGGATCAGCAACGCCACCGAGCTGACTTTCATCGCCCAGAAATGGGCTGTGCCGGATTTTGCCGAGCCAAGGCCAGCGGCGCGTTTGCGGTCGGTCAGATAACGCATGTCAGGCCTCCAATCACGCGACGATGACAAGGGTCAGAAGGGTCAACACAACCGATCCGATGACGACGGCCCAACCCAGCTTGGTCGCTGTGGGAAGGTCCAAGCCAACCGCGTTGTCCCAGATCAGATGCCGCACGCCCGCCAGCGTGTGATACCACAGGCCCCAAACGGACAAAGCCATAACCAGATTCCCAAGCACCGAGGTAATCACGCCATTCGCCACGGCGAACGCCTCGGGCGAGGTTGCTGCGGCCAGAAACCACCAAACAATCAACAACGCCGCCAGTAGGAGTGCGTTACCAGTGATGCGTGTCAGGATGGAAGTGACCGACGTCAGCTGAGGACGATAGATCGACAGATGCGGCGAAAGTGGGCGGTTGCCCCGATTTACATCGGCCATGGCGGCTCCTTTTCGGTTGGCTACCGAACGTTTTACTGTTTTTTGCGACACTGTCACGTGCTGCGGTTGCAAAAAACAGCAAATTCACGTCAAATCAGTTGATATTCCCCATATGTGATCACACAAAATAATGTCGTGATCACATATTATATTCCTCATTATCAATGTTAGCGTTTTCAAAGGCAAACGGATGTGATCACGAATCTTTTGTCATGTCACTTCAGCTCTGCGGTTTGCTGCGTCACTTCGCGCAGCAGTTTTCTGCGAATTCGTTCCGGATAGTCCGCGAACCCTGCTGCCGAAACGACAAAAGCACCCTCACCCACGATGACATTCTCAAAGAAATAGGCCGTCAGATCCGGTTCGCTTTCCTCTATGGCCAAAGCATTGACCACAACGCCTCGATCTCGCAAGGCCGCGTGAACTTGCGTCGGCTCGACCCCTTCATTGGATACCCCGTCACCTGACAAATCGATCAGATGCCGGGCGCAGTGGGAAACCGGCTCGAATGAATCGAGCGTTGTTTGAAGCGCTTCCCCAATCGCGGTTGAAAAATTCCGCCAGATACGCGGATCAGCAGAAACTTGATCCGCAAACCGATCCAAAGCTGCGAAACTGTCGATACGGGTCCAAGGGATCGTTATCTGCTGACGCGACGACCCCGTCCATTGTACCAGCATCAACTGTGCCTGCCCCTGCACCAAAGCTTCGGATACAATCGGGTCGCGCAGTCCGGTAGCTAGCCCGTCCATCTGGATCCGATATTCGCTGCTATCGACCGAGCCGGACACATCCACAGCCAAGGCCAAAGCCAGATCACAGGCCTGAGCCGCCGGGGCCAGGCAGACGCCGGCCGATATCGCGCGCAGAAAGTGCATGGTGCAAACCTAGCACGGCTAACACGCAAGTGGTTCACATAACCGTCAGAACTCTTATTGCGGCATAAGCGCCCAATAATCGAGATCCAGAAGAACATCGGGCAAATACCGTCCCTCGTCGTTCTTCAATGCAAACGGAGCGCCCCCTTTGGTTGCCACCAATCGCAGCCGAATCGCACCCACGCCTGGTACGCCGGTTTCCGCTTTGTCCAGAACTTCGGACCACGCCTTGATGGTATCTCCTGCAAAACAAGGGTTTGCATGTGCGCCGCCGTTCAGGCCAACGATCATCTGCGCATTTGCCAAGCCATTGAACGACAGGGTCCGCGCCATCGAAATAACATGACCTCCATAGATCAGCCTGCCTTCGGGCCGGAACGTCAGGTCGAAATGCACTTTGGCCGTGTTTTGCCACAGGCGTGTGGCCAGCATGTGCTCTGCCTCTTCCACGGTGACACCGTCCACATGGTCGATGGTCTCACCGATGTCGTAGTCGCCCCAGCGGTGCGGCTCACCCGCCAAAGCAAAATTGTAATTCGAGAAATCAAGACCCTCGGGCACGATTAGATCCTGCGGATCAAGAACCTTTTTCAACTCGGGAACAACTGTTTCGGGCGCCGGCACGTCGACATTTGCTTTGCGCACCATAACCCAACGAACATATTCCAGCACAACCTCGTCCAACTGGTTCAGCCCGCGTGTGCGCACCCATACGACGCCAGTTTTTCCGTTGGAGTTCTGCTTGACCCCGATCACCTCGGACACAGAGCGCAGGGTATCTCCAGCGTACACAGGTTTCAGCCAGCGGCCCTCGGCGTAGCCAAGATTGGCAACCGCGTTCAACGAAACATCCGGCACGGTTTTGCCGAAAACCAGATGGAAGGCGACCAGATCATCAATCGGGCTCTCCGGCAAACCACAATCCCGGGCAAATTCGTCCGACGAATACAGGGCATGACGCGCAGGATAGAGCGCGTGATACAAGCCGCGCTCTCCCTCGGTCACTGTACGCGGTACCGCATGTTGCAGCACCTGCCCGACGGAATAATCCTCGAAAAAACGTCCCGGATTTGTTTTTGCCATTACTGCTGTCCCAGTTTCATTTCAGGGGAATAGTCCGCCTCGACCTCTTTGGTCACGGCCTGCGCACAACGCATAACGTTGTTTGCTATGTCGAAGGCATAGGACGGGTCGCCATACAGCTCCCACCCTTTGGCCAGCGCGTCAGACACTTTGTGGCAGAAGGCCGATGTGTCTTCCTCGGTCAACAAACGATAGAGTTTTGCCATCTATCAGGTCCCTATGAGCCGAAAGGAGACGGACCGACCAGCCCATGGATATAACCGATAATCCCCAGCAGCACGATTGAAGCCACAAAGAACATCGCGTCTTTGCCGTAAGTGCCAGGCTCAGCCGGTGTCCATTCGGGCTCGGACTTGTTGATCACGATCACTTCGACCACGGCCCAGGCCAGAAGTCCACCAAACAGGATGATCGACACCAAATCGCCGTTCACCAGCAAATGCGCAAAGGCCCACAGCTTGAAACCGCCCAGCATCGGATGACGCAGCTTGTTCAACAACCGTCCCTTTGTACCGGCAGGACTCATCATGTAGATCGCGATCAGCACCAACAGGTTGTTGACGTGGATCAGGAATGTCGGCGGCGCCCAGACAAAGATGAAATCGGTCATACGATAGCCGAAGACCATCAGCAGGATCGACGCGACCAGGGCCAAAGCGACGGCGCCTTTACCCCCGTCGCCCATCGCGGCTCGACGTTCAGGTGCGACGCGTTTGAACAGATGTGCCGCCCACCACAGCGCCACGCCAAGGATCAGAAGAACAAAGCCCATGCTGGCTTACCCCGCTTGCAAAGCTGAAATTGCCTCTGCTTTTGCCAGAATTTCGCGGGCTGTTGCAACGTGCAGGTTCTCAACAATTTTGCCATCGACGACAGCAACACCCTGCCCTTGCGCTTCAACTTCTTCAAACGCCGTGATCTGGCGTCGGGCCAGATCGATCTCGGCGTCAGACGGCGCATAGGCGGCATTTGTGATCTCGACCTGTGCGGGGTGGATCAGTGTTTTGCCATCAAAACCCATGTCACGACCCTGCGCGCATTCTGCGGCCAGACCTTCGCCATCCTTGAACGCGTTATAAACGCCATCAACGATGATCAGACCTTCGGCCTTGGCAGCCAGCAGGCACAGGCCCAGCGAGGTCATAAGTGGCAGACGGTCAGGGCGAAAACGAGTTTGCAGTTCCTTCGCCAGATCATTGGTGCCCATCACGAACCCGGCCATCAGGGGATGGGCTGCGATTTCAGGCGCGTTGAGCATCCCGCGCGGCGTTTCCATCATGGCCCAGATCGGCATATCTCCGGTAATTGCAGCCAGAGCATCGACGTCGGCTGCCGAGTTTACTTTGGGCAGAAGGACAACGTCGGCATCCATGCCGCGCACCGCCTCTGCATCAGCACGACCCCATTCGGTGTCCAACCCGTTGATCCGCACGATCTTGACCCGCGCGCCATAACCACCAGCCGCCAAAGCCGCCTTGAGCGTTTCGCGTGCATTTTCCTTCTCGTCCGCCGCGACCGCATCTTCCAGATCAAAGATAATCGCATCCACAGGCAGAGTGCGGGCCTTGTCCAGTGCCCGGTCTCTCGAACCCGGGATGTAAAGAACCGAACGATAGGGGCGCTGACGAGGATCCATGGACCACTCCCATTGAAATAAAGTTGCGCGGAATGGGGCATTTTTTGCCGGAAAGTTCAAGAAGAAATTTGCCGCAGCGCAGCAAAAGCGACGCAACGTGCTTTGCCTTAACCGAATTTCGTCGCCTCCGCCCCAGCCTGAGCAACAGATGGAATCGAAAGGGCTACGGGATGGAAAAGACACTGCTTAAGATGACAATGGGTCTGGGGATCATGGTTCTGGCGGCACAGCAGGTGCAGGCTCAGGGCCAGAATTGTGCGCCGCGAGAGGATGTACTGAAGCGATTGCATGAAATCTATGGCGAAGAACGCAGGGGGTTTGGGCTGGCCCGGCAAGGCGCGGTTATGGAGCTCTTCGCTTCGGGCGAAAGCGGCAGTTGGACGATCACGGTGACCTTGCCAAACGGAATCACGTGCTTGGTGGCCTCCGGTCAGGCCTATGAGGAAGTCGCGGACGCCCTGCCGCCGAACGCCTGATTACGTAAGCGCGTCCCAGATCAGTTTGCTGCCCGTCAAGGTCAGCAACACGTAGGCAATTCCAAAGAAAAGGCGCTCAGACATCATGAAATGCGCTCGAACGCCAAGCCACGCGCCTAGAATGGCAAAGGGTGTCAACAACATGTCGGCCAGCGCCGTGTGCCATGTGAACAAACCCAAAAACGCGTAAGGCACAAACTTTGTGATGTTGATAACCCAAAAAACCAGCACAGTGCTGGCCTGAAACTCGGTCTTCGACAGTTTTTGGGACAACAGGTATACCGCGGCGGGCGGACCTCCTGCATGACTGACAAAACTGGTGAAACCGGCGACCAATCCGGCAAAAAGCCCGGCCGACGGTGGCAGGCGATTGGCAAATCCACGCACCCAGCCTCTGGTCTGTGCAATGTGCCAAATAACGAAACCGACCGAAATGCCACCGATCAGTAGTCGCAACAGATCATTATCCGTTGCCTTATACAGCCAAGCACCCAGCGCGACGCCCGGTACTGCGCCCAAAATCAGCAGGCGGGAATCCGGCCAACTCCACCGCTTCCAATAGGGGCCCAGCGTGGCCACGTCGATCACCATCAGGATCGGCAGCATCAGAGCCAGGGCCTGCCCGGGTTCCAGGATCAGCGCCAGAATCGACGAAGACGCAAAGGCCACACCCGAGCCGAAACCTCCCTTTGATATGCCCGCAAAAACCACCGCAGGGATCGCCACTGCAAAAAACATCAGGTTTAATTCGAACATGCGCCGGTTCCGGTTTTGGCTTGTCTCAAAGGCCCTTTAGCGCAACCACACCGGGCTCTGCAAACGGTATGCGGTTGTATGCCACGTCGCAGAACCCTTGCCTATTGCCGTTTTAGCGACTAGCACGACCGCGATTTCAAAACCGACCGGAGATATTCCAAATGGCCAGACCCAAGATTGCGCTGATCGGCGCGGGGAACATCGGCGGCACGCTTGCGCATCTTGCAGCTGTCAAAGAACTGGGTGACGTAGTCCTGTTTGACATCGCTGACGGGCTGCCGCAGGGCAAGGCGCTCGACATCGCAGAATCCGGCCCATCCGAAGGCTTTGACGCCTCGATGAAGGGCACAAGCGACTATGCCGATATTGCTGGCGCGGATGTGTGCATCGTGACCGCTGGTGTGGCCCGCAAGCCAGGCATGAGCCGCGATGACCTGCTGGGCATCAACCTGAAAGTCATGAAGTCGGTCGGTGAAGGCATCGCCGCTCACGCACCCGATGCATTCGTGATCTGCATCACCAACCCGCTGGACGCAATGGTTTGGGCGCTGCGCGAATTCTCGGGCCTGCCGCACAACAAGGTTTGCGGCATGGCAGGCGTATTGGACTCGGCGCGCTTTGCGCATTTCTTATCGGAAGAATTCAATGTTTCGATGCGCGACGTCACCGCTTTCGTTCTGGGTGGTCACGGCGACACCATGGTGCCTTCGGTGCGCTATTCGACCGTAGCCGGTATACCACTGCCCGATCTGGTTGAGATGGGTTGGACCACGCAAGAGAAGCTGGACGCCATCGTTCAGCGCACCCGTGACGGTGGTGCCGAAATCGTTGGCCTGCTGAAAACAGGTTCCGCTTATTACGCGCCTGCCACTTCGGCAATCGAAATGGCCGAAGCTTATCTGAAAGACCAAAAACGCGTTCTGCCTTGCGCTGCCTACTGCAGTGGTGAGTTGGGTGTTGACGGTCTGTACGTTGGCGTCCCGACCGTAATCGGTGCAGGTGGCGTAGAACGTATCGTCGACATCAAACTGAACGAAGACGAACAAGCCGGTTTCGACAACTCGGTCAACGCCGTTAAGGGCCTGATCGACGCTTGCAAAGGCATCGACAGCTCGCTGGCTTAAACCAGCACAAATTCTCAGGCTAAAAGCCGGCCCATTTCTGGGCCGGTTTTCTTTTGCCCAGATCAATCAGGGTCGCGAATGTTGGCGCAAACGTCGCAAATCCTTTTTTTTGAATGTGATTTCCGGTGCCTGCACTGTATTTTCGAATCAATCGATCACGCGGCAAATTTTGTGATCACACCCTAAAAAGCCGTGATCACAAATGGCGAAAATCTTCACTAAAATCCTCTTTGCCGTCAAAAAACCCTTTAAACTTGCCCGCTAGACACCCCTATAACGGTTAAACGCAGTCAGACGGGACAATTTCGATGAACATTCACGAATATCAGGCCAAGGCTCTTCTTCGCAGCTATGGCGCTCCGGTTTCCGATGGTCGCGCCGTGCTGCGCGCCGAAGAAGCCAAAACCGCAGCCGGTGAACTGGACGGCCCCCTGTGGGTGGTCAAGGCGCAGATCCACGCAGGCGGGCGCGGCAAAGGCTCTTTCAAAGAGGCCGACGCCGGTGAAAAAGGCGGTGTCCGTCTGACCAAATCGGTTGAGGAAGCGGCTGAGGAAGCCAAGAAGATGCTGGGCCGTACTCTGGTCACACATCAGACCGGCCCCGCAGGCAAGCAAGTCAACCGCATCTACATCGAAGCTGGTTCGGGCATCGAACGTGAACTGTACCTAGCCCTTCTGGTAGACCGCCAGACCAGCCGCATTTCGTTTGTCTGCTCGACCGAAGGCGGCATGGACATCGAAGAAGTCGCCGCTGCGACGCCCGAGAAAATCCTGTCATTCTCGGTCGACCCGGCCACCGGATACCAACCTTATCACGGCCGCCGCATCGCCTTCTCGTTGGGTCTGGAAGGCGCACAGGTCAAGCAATGCGTCAAACTGATGAACCAGCTCTACAACGCCTTCGTCGAGAAGGACATGGAAATGCTGGAGATCAACCCGCTGATCGTTTCGGACAGCGGCGACCTGAAAGTGCTGGATGCCAAGGTCGGTTTCGACGGCAACGCGGTCTACCGCCACCCCGACATCGCCGAGTTGCGCGACACGACCGAGGAAGACCCCAAGGAGCTGGAAGCCAGCAAATATGACCTGAACTACATCGCGCTGGACGGTGAGATCGGCTGTATGGTGAACGGCGCGGGTCTGGCGATGGCCACCATGGACATCATCAAGCTCTATGGTGCAGAGCCTGCAAACTTCCTCGACGTGGGCGGCGGTGCAACCAAAGAGAAAGTCACCGAGGCGTTCAAGATCATCACCTCGGACGAGAACGTCAAAGGCATTCTGGTCAACATCTTCGGCGGCATCATGCGCTGTGATGTGATTGCTGAGGGCGTTGTCGCCGCGGTGAAAGAGGTCGGCCTGCAGGTTCCGCTGGTCGTGCGTCTGGAAGGCACGAATGTCGAAAAAGGCAAAGAGATCATCAACACCTCTGGCCTCGACGTGATCGCGGCAGACAACCTGAAAGACGGCGCCGAGAAGATCGTGAAAGCGGTTAAGGGATAGTAAGTCTCGAATGGTTGCTTTTCTCGACAAATACAACATTGCTTATTTTGGTGTCCACAAAGCTGCTGGAACATCCATTAAGCATGTCCTTTATAAAATCGAGACTGGTAATGAGTGGGATGGAAAGATCACGGAACTCCATCCCCGCTATCCGACCAGGCCAGTCCGACAGAGCGATTTTGAGAAAGCCCGCGATTATTGGAGTTTTGCAGTTGTTCGCGATCCAATAAAACGGTTTCTGTCTGGTTACCAAAATCGTGTGCACGATTTTGAGGACCTAAAAAAAGTACCTGTCGGTTCGGAGCATCAGAACAAGCTGATTGGCAAATTGTTCGGAATGCGAAATCAGCAACCGTTCAAAGGTTTCAAGACCAACCCGACGATAGAAGAGTTCATACGAGACTATGACAAATATTGTGACGTAAGCCGTGTAATGTATCTCCATACTTGTCCCATTGATGTTTTTCTGGGGCAAGATATTGGCTTCTTCGACGCTGTTTATACGACGTCCGAATTAGACAGGCTGGCTGCTGATTTGTCTGAAAGGCTGAACACTACCGTTCACATTGGTCGCAGAAATTCCAGCAGCACTACGCCGCCACGTTTCGAGGATTTATCCAAGGAATCCAAAGATTTTTTGGTGCGACATACACAAGCAGACTACGAACTGCTTGGGGCGTTTTTCCCCACCGGGCAAAACCTTATCAACACTTATGAATAGCGCCACGCAGGCGAGTTAACCCAAACAGGAGCACGAAGGAATGGCAGTCCTAATCGACCAAAACATCAAAACGATCCGTCGGAGCGCTATCAGCCTGACGACCAGATCGCCTTTGGTGTGGGCTGTCTGATCTGCCTGAAAAACTTAAACGCATGACCATCCCCATCTTCCTCATAGGTCTTGAACGCGCCACAGGGCGGGCGCGTTTGATGGAGCAGGAGCTGCAAAAGGCAGGCCTGTCAGCGACGCGCGTTAATGCTGTTGATTGCGACGCCGCCACCCGCGAGGATTTCCTGCGCGAGTGCAAGGCCGAGGGGCCGTGGGGCTATTTCCACACCAAGGACATGGCCTGCACCCTCAGCCATGCCAAAGCGTGGGAGGCATTGATCGCCTCGGGCGCTGAACAAGCGTTGATCCTTGAGGATGACGTGTTCCTGAGCCCGGAATTGGCCGATTGGCTGAATGACCCATCTTGGTGGCCCGCGGATGCTGATATCGTCCGGTTTGAACGCTGGCGCAGCACCAAGCTTTATGTCGCGCTTGGGCGCAAGCGCTTGATCCATCTGGGGCGCGAACTGCGCCTGATGCGATCGCGTCATCCCGGGGGCGCGGCGTACGCGCTGACGCGACAAGCGGCGCAGCATTTTCTGGCGCAGAAACCCTATGACATCACGTTGGACGGGCTTTTGTTCAATCCATCAGCTTCGGCTGCGGCGCGTCAGACCAACATCTATCAGGTGATCCCGGCCATGGTCGAACAGGGCAACGAAGCCCCCGGCGAATACAATATGGGGGCACCCCGCAGTCGGCCCACAGGCTGGCCATTGGTCCGGCAAAAGATCCGGCGTGGCATTGCTGAAATCAGCAGCGGGCTGCGTACCACGGCCAATCTGGCCCTGGGCCGTGCCACGCTCGAGAAAATATCCTATGCGCCGCATGTTCTGCCGGCGACTGAACCTAATCAATCCAACACCGCCTAGAGAAAGGGACAAAATGGCAGTCCTCATCGACGAAAACACCAAAGTGATCTGTCAGGGCTTTACCGGCTCGCAAGGTACATTCCACAGCGAACAGGCCATTGCCTATGGCACCAAGATGGTCGGCGGCGTGACCCCCGGCAAAGGCGGGATGGAGCATCTGGGCCTGCCCGTGTTCAACTCGGTCCACGAGGCCAAGCATGTGACCGAAGCCAACGCCTCGGTAATCTACGTGCCTCCGCCCTTCGCGGCTGACTCGATCCTCGAAGCGATTGATGCCGAGATGGAGGTGATCGTCTGCATCACCGAAGGCATACCGGTTCTGGACATGATGAAGGTGAAGCGTGCGCTGGAAGGCAGCAAGTCGCGCCTGATCGGCCCGAACTGCCCCGGTGTCATCACGCCCGATGCCTGCAAGATCGGCATCATGCCCGGCCACATCCATAAGCGCGGCTCGGTCGGCGTTGTGTCGCGTTCGGGCACCCTGACCTATGAGGCCGTCAAACAGACCACCGATGTAGGTCTGGGTCAGTCCACCTGTGTAGGCATCGGCGGCGACCCGATCAAAGGGACCGAGCATATCGACGTGCTGGAATGGTTCCTGGCCGACGACGAGACCACATCGATCATCATGATCGGTGAGATCGGTGGCTCAGCCGAGGAAGAAGCTGCGCAGTTCCTGGCGGATGAGGCCAAGAAGGGCCGCAAAAAGCCAACCGCTGGTTTCATCGCAGGCCGCACGGCCCCTCCGGGCCGCCGCATGGGCCACGCGGGCGCGATTGTCGCCGGTGGCAAGGGCGGTGCCGAGGACAAGATCGAAGCCATGCGCTCGGCCGGCATCGTCGTGGCCGAAAGCCCCGCGCAGCTGGGCGAGGCTGTGCTGGAAGCGATTGGCTGATATGGCAGCTTCGGCTGTCTAATCCGGGAGGAACGAAACACATGACCTTTAGTGAGGCTGTAAGAACGTGTTTCTCCAAATTCTTCACTTTTTCGGGCCGTGCATCGCGGCCCGAATATTGGTTCTTTTTTCTGTTCGTCGTGATCTGGAACTTGATCGCCGGGATCATCGACTGGCAGTTCTTCACGCAGGTCTCGGTCACTGAAAGCGATGAGGTGAAATCCGTCACCGCCACGTCCAGCCAACCGGTCCAAAGCATTGTCGGCCTGATCGTCTTTTTCCCCCATCTGGCCGTTGCATGGCGGCGGATGCATGACACCGGGCGCAGCGGGCTTTACGCCTTACTGCCGATCCTTTTGATCCTTGGGGCCTTTGCAGTTCTGATCTTTGGCATTGGCCTTGCCAGCCAGTTCCACGGCGGAACGCTCGACATTTTGTTTACCCGCGCAACATTGCTGATCGTCATTCCGACACTTATCGTTCTGGTGGTGTCGCCCCTTCTGGTGCTGTGGTGGCTGACCCGCCCCAGCCAGCCAGGCACCAACCAATACGGTCCCAACCCACATGAGGTAGCCCAATGACCGAACACTCGCCCAACTCTGCCTTTCATGCTTCAAGCTTCATGCAGGGGCATAATGCCGAATATCTGGAACAACTTTACGCCCAGTACACCAAAAACCCCGGTGCCGTAGACGCGGCCTGGGTTGAGTTCTTCAAGGCTATGGGTGACGCCGCGCCGGACGTTCAGAAAGAGGCCGAAGGGCCGTCTTGGGCGCGGACCGACTGGCCGCCCATGCCTGCCGATGATCTGACCGGTGCACTGACCGGGGAATGGGCCGAGATTGACGCCAAAGCGGCGGGTAAGAAGATCAAGGACAAGGCGGCTGACAAGGGCGTTGAGGTCAGCGACGACCAGATCAAACGCGCCGTTCTGGACAGCCTGCGCGCCCTGATGCTGATCCGAGCCTATCGGATCCGGGGCCATCTGGCCGCTGATCTGGATCCGTTGGGGATGCGCGCTGCAACCAATCACCCTGAGCTGGATCCGAAAACCTACGGCTTCACCGACGCCGACATGGACCGGCCGATCTTTATCGACAACGTTCTGGGGCTTCAGGTTGCCTCGATGCGGCAGATCGTCGAAATCGTAAAGCGGACCTATTGCGGCACCTTTGCGCTGCAATACATGCATATCTCGAACCCCGAAGAAGCCGCTTGGCTGAAAGAGCGGATCGAAGGGTACGGCAAGGAAATCGCGTTCACCAAGGAAGGCCGCAAGGCGATCCTGAACAAGATGGTCGAAGCCGAGGGCTTTGAGAAATTCCTGCACGTCAAATACATGGGCACCAAGCGCTTTGGTCTGGACGGCGGTGAAGCGCTGATCCCAGCGATGGAGCAGATCATCAAGCGCGGTGGCGCACTTGGCCTCAGCGACATCGTCATCGGGATGCCGCACCGGGGTCGCCTGAACATTCTGGCCAACGTGATGGGCAAACCGTACCGCGCCATCTTCAACGAATTCCAGGGCGGCAGCTTCAAGCCCGAGGACGTGGATGGTTCGGGTGATGTGAAGTACCACCTCGGGGCCTCCAGCGACCGTGAGTTTGACGGCAATTCTGTGCACCTGTCACTGACCGCCAACCCCTCACACCTTGAGGCGGTGAACCCGGTGGTTCTGGGCAAGGTTCGCGCCAAACAGGATCAGCTTGGCGACACGGATCGCACCAAGGTCATGGCCATCCTGCTGCATGGCGACGCAGCCTTTGCCGGCCAGGGTGTCGTGGCCGAAGGGTTTGGTCTGTCTGGTCTGCGCGGTCACAAGACCGGCGGCACCATGCATATCGTAGTAAACAACCAGATCGGCTTTACCACTGCGCCGCACTTCTCGCGCTCGAGTCCCTATCCGACGGATATCGCGTTGATGGTTGAAGCGCCGATTTTCCACGTGAACGGGGATGACCCCGAGGCCGTGGTGCACGCGGCCAAAGTGGCGACCGAGTTCCGCCAGAAGTTCCACAAGGATGTGGTTCTGGACATCTTCTGCTACCGCCGGTTTGGTCACAACGAGGGCGATGAGCCCATGTTCACCAACCCGATCATGTACAAGAGGATCAAAACGCACAAAACCACGCTGTCTCTGTACACCGAGCGTTTAGTCAAAGACGGCCTGATCCCCGAGGGTGAGATCGAGGACATGAAGGCCGCCTTCCAGGCACATCTGAACGACGAGTTCGAGGCCGGAAAAGATTATAAGCCGAACAAAGCCGACTGGCTGGACGGGCGCTGGTCGCATCTGGACAAGAACAAAGACGAATACATGCGAGGCGAGACCGCGATCACGCCCGAGACTCTGGCCGAGGTTGGTGGCGCTCTGACCCGCGCCCCGGCCGGATTTGCCTTGCACAAAACCGTTGGGCGTCTTCTGGACCACAAAAAGCAGATGTTTGAATCCGGCACTGGTTTTGATTGGGCCACCGGTGAGGCGCTGGCCTTCGGATCACTATTGACCGAAGGGTACCCGGTGCGTCTGGCCGGGCAAGACGCCACCCGTGGCACGTTCAGCCAGCGCCACTCGGGGTTCATCCATCAGGAAACAGAAGAGCGTTACTACCCGCTGAACAACATCCGCCCAGGCCAGTCGCACTACGAAGTGATTGACTCGATGCTGTCCGAATATGCTGTGCTTGGGTTTGAATACGGCTATTCGCTGGCCGAACCCAATGCGCTGGTCCTTTGGGAAGCTCAGTTTGGTGACTTCGCCAATGGTGCGCAGATCATGTTTGACCAGTTCATCAGTTCTGGTGAATCCAAATGGCTGCGGATGTCCGGTTTGGTCACACTGCTGCCGCATGGGTTCGAAGGGCAAGGCCCCGAACACTCATCCGCGCGTCTGGAGCGGTTCCTGCAAATGTGTGGTCAGGACAACTGGATCGTGGCGAACTGCACGACACCCGCGAACTATTTCCACATCCTGCGCCGACAGCTGCACCGCACCTTCCGCAAACCGCTGATCCTGGTGACACCCAAATCGCTGCTGCGCCACAAACTCGCGGTCAGCAGAGCCGAAGAATTTACCACCGGCTCCAGCTTCCACCGGGTGTTGTGGGACGACGCCCAACAGGGGAACTCGGACACCGAACTGGTGGCGGATGACAAGATCAAACGTGTCGTGCTGTGTTCGGGCAAAGTGTATTATGACCTGCTGGAAGAACGTGACGCGCGCGGGATCGACGACATTTATCTGCTGCGGATCGAGCAGTATTACCCCTTCCCGGCCCATTCGCTAATCAACGAGCTTGAGCGGTTCAAAGAGGCCGAGATGGTCTGGTGTCAGGAAGAGCCCAAAAACCAGGGTGCCTGGTCCTTTATCGAGCCCAATATCGAATGGGTTCTGACCCGGATCGGAGCGAAACACAAACGTCCGGTTTATGCCGGTCGCGCAACCTCGGCCTCACCCGCGACGGGTCTGGCCAGCCAACACAAAGCCCAACAAGAAGCGCTGGTTAACGAAGCGCTGAGCACCAAAGGAAAGTAAGCGATGACGATTGAAGTTCGTGTTCCCACGCTTGGCGAGTCGGTCACCGAAGCCACTGTTGCCACATGGTTCAAGAAGCCCGGCGATGCAGTCGCCGTGGATGAGATGCTGTGTGAGCTTGAAACCGACAAGGTTACAGTTGAAGTGCCTTCTCCCTCTGCGGGTGTGATGGCCGAGATTGTAGCCGCCGAAGGTGATACCGTTGGCGTAGATGCTCTGCTGGCGACCATTACAGCAGGCGAAGGCGCGGCCCCTGCCCCTGCGGCAACTGCAGCACCGGCGGCCGCGCCCGCCCAAGCAGGCGGGTCGGTTGATGTCATGGTTCCCACTCTTGGTGAATCTGTTACGGAGGCTACCGTTTCGACCTGGTTCAAACAGGTTGGCGACAGCGTCGCGCAGGACGAAATGTTGTGTGAACTGGAAACCGACAAAGTCTCGGTCGAAGTTCCGTCCCCGGCTGCGGGAGTTCTGGCAGAAATCGTTGCTCCGGAAGGTGCAACTGTGGATGCAGCAGCCAAGCTGGCAGTGATCTCTGGCTCTGCAGCAGGTACCGCGCCCGCGTCGGCCCCGGCAGCAGCAGCGGCCCCCGCTGCGGCAAGCACCGGTAAGGATGTGGCAAACGCACCCTCTGCCGAAAAAGCGATGGCCGAGGCCGGATTGTCAGCTGATCAGGTCACCGGCACCGGTCGCGATGGCCGCATCATGAAAGAAGACGTGGCAAAGGCTGTCTCTTCGGCTCCGGCACCAGCACCGGCGGCACCAGCCCCAGCTGCACAGGCTCCGCGCGCACCGGTTGCGGCCGAAGACGAAGCCCGCGAGGAACGCGTGCGCATGACCCGTCTGCGTCAAACCATCGCCAAGCGCCTGAAGGATGCACAGAATACTGCTGCGATCCTGACCACCTATAACGAGGTGGACATGACCGAGGTGATGGCCCTGCGCAACCAGTACAAGGACCAGTTCGAGAAGAAGCACGGCGTCCGCCTTGGTTTCATGTCCTTCTTCACCAAGGCATGCTGCCATGCGCTGAAAGAAGTGCCTGAGGTGAATGCCGAGATTGACGGCAACGACATTGTCTACAAGAACTTCGTACACATGGGCGTCGCCGCTGGTACTCCGCAAGGTCTGGTGGTTCCGGTGATCCGCGATGCGGACAGCATGTCCTTTGCCGCGATTGAAAAAGCCATCGCCGAGAAAGGCAAGCGCGCCCGCGACGGTAAGCTGTCCATGGCCGAAATGCAGGGCGGCACGTTCACCATTTCGAACGGTGGCGTCTATGGCTCGCTGATGTCATCGCCGATCCTGAACCCCCCGCAGTCGGGCATTCTGGGGATGCACAAGATTCAGGATCGTCCAATGGTCATCAATGGTGAGATCAAGATCCGCCCGATGATGTATCTGGCGCTGTCCTATGACCACCGGATCGTTGATGGCAAAGGTGCTGTGACTTTCCTTGTTCGCGTGAAAGAGGCGCTGGAAGATCCGCGCCGCCTGCTGATGGACCTGTAATCATGGCAACACATGTACTCTGGCAGGCCGATGTGGCCGATTTCGACGCCTGGCTGAAAGTGTTCAAGGAAGATCGCAAGATGCGTGAGGCCGCGGGTATCCGCGACCTCCACATCTGGCGAGACCCGGACCAGAAGGACCATGCGGTGGCGTTGTTCGAAATCACCGATCTGGAGCGCGCGCAGAACTTTATCGAATCTGAGGAACTCGCCATGCATCACGAACGTGGTGGCGTGGCGCATATTCACACTAAAATTCTGACACCAGTCTAAATCCGATGGCAGAGCGCAAGCGGCAACACATCTGCTTCTGCGCTCTGCCGTCATACACATCAAACTCCAATGCGGCGTCTTGCAATGAACGCAGAACTGACAGCACTGACTTTGGCAGCCCTTTTACAGGTTGTGCAGTTTGTACTTATGGCAGTTCCTGCAAATCTGGAGTTGGGTCCGGGCAAAACCATGTCACCCCGTGACAGGGCCAGATTGGGCGGGACGCTAGAAGATCAGCTCTCAGATGGAACAGCCCGGCTCTACCGTGCCCTCAACAACCATTTCGAGGGGTTGATCCTGTTTGCCATTGCCTGTGTTGTTGTCACCGTTTCAGGCAAGGAAAACGCACTAACGGCCACCTGCGCCTGGACCTATCTGGCCGCGCGCGTGCTGTATGTTCCCGCATACTATTTCGGTTGGAAACCATGGCGCAGCGTCATTTGGTTCTTCGGGTTTCTGGCCACGACCCTCATGCTTTTGGTGGTTTTGCTATGAGACCGCCAACCCATATCTTGTTCAGAGGTTCCTGCCCTGCAACAACCCGAATTCTCAAGGAGATCTTCCATGGCAAATTATGACGTTATCGTAATCGGCGCCGGCCCCGGCGGCTATGTTTGCGCCATCCGCTGCGCCCAGCTGGGTTTGAAAACCGCCGTGGTCGAAGGGCGCGACACGCTGGGTGGAACCTGCTTGAACGTAGGTTGCATTCCGTCCAAGGCGCTGCTGCATGCCAGCCATCAACTGCACGAGGCCGAGCATAACTTTGCCAAGATGGGCCTGAAGGGCAAAAGCCCTTCGGTCGACTGGAAACAGATGCAGGCCTATAAGGACGAGGTGATTGAGGGCAACACCAAGGGCATCGAATTCCTGTTCAAAAAGAACAAGATCGACTGGCTGAAAGGCTGGGGATCGATCCCTGCCGCCGGTCAGGTCAAGGTCGGGGATGAAGTGCATGAAACAAAGAACATCATCATTGCGTCTGGGTCCGAGCCTTCCTCTCTGCCGGGTGTAGAAGTGGACGAGAAGGTTGTCGTGACCTCAACCGGCGCGCTGTCGCTGGGCAAGATTCCGAAGAAAATGGTCGTCATCGGCGCAGGCGTGATCGGCCTGGAACTGGGCTCGGTCTACAGCCGACTGGGGGCGGAAGTAACGGTGATCGAGTTCCTCAAGGAAATCACACCAGGCATGGACCCAGAGGTACAAAAGACGTTCCAGCGTATCCTCAAGAAGCAGGGCTTGAACTTTGTCATGGGTGCTGCGGTGCAAAAGACCGAAGCGACCAAGACCAAGGCAAAGGTCACCTACAAACTGCTCAAGGACGACAGCGAACACGTGATCGATGCCGATACCGTGCTGGTCGCCACCGGGCGCAAGCCGTACTCCGATGGTCTTGGGCTTGACGCCTTGGGTGTCGAGATGACCCAACGCGGCCAAATCAAGGTGGGTTCCGACTGGCAAACCAATGTGCCGGGCATCTATGCCATTGGCGACGTCACCGAAGGTCCGATGCTGGCGCATAAGGCCGAAGACGAGGGCATGGCCGCCGCCGAACAGGTTGCGGGTAAGCATGGCCATGTGAACTACGGCGTTATTCCTGGGGTGATCTATACTTGGCCTGAGGTTGCCAATGTGGGTGAAACCGAAGCAACGCTTAAAGAACAAGGCCGCGCCTATAAGGTTGGCAAGTTCATGTTCATGGGCAATGGGCGCGCCAAGGCGAACTTTGCCTCGGACGGGTTCGTCAAAATCCTCGCCGACAAGGAAACTGACCGCATTCTGGGCGCTCATATCATCGGGCCTGCCGCGGGTGATCTGATTCACGAGGTCTGTGTCGCGATGGAGTTTGGTGCTTCGGCAGAAGATCTGGCCCTGACCTGTCATGCGCACCCGACCTATTCGGAAGCCGTGCGTGAGGCCGCCTTGGCTTGCGGCGACGGCCCGATCCACAGCTAAGAGTTTTGACCCCGGCAGAAATCAGCTTGTCGGGGTCAACCAAGCATCCAGATAGGTCTCGAGCCTGTCTGTGAATGTCGTTGCGGAATGCAGAGCACAAAACCGCAACGACATGGCCTGAATGGCAAAGGCCTGAACACCTTCGGCCAAAAGCTCGGGTGGCACGTCCTTACGCATATCTGCAGCTTCAAGCCACAACATCACGACCCGAAAGTACCTTTCAAAACAATAGGCTATCGGGCCTATATCTTCGATGGCCGTTGCACCGGAATATCTGATCAACAGATCGAAAACGTATCGCTCGGACGTCATGAAACTGTGCACCGGTTCGAGCGCCACGATGATCTCATCAACTGTCTTGGGTGGTGTTCCGGCTTCGGCCTGGTCCAGACACGCATTCAATCTTTCGCCGATCAGGATTTCCATTAGCGCATCCTTGTCGTTGAAATGCGCAAAGAAAGTGCCCTTGGCGACGCCTGCCGCTTTTACCACGTCTTCCACCCGCAAAGCTTGGTAGCCATCACTTCGGACAACCGCCTCAGCAGCCGAGAGAAGCTTGGCGCGGGTTTTGATCGTACGTTTCTGAATCGCCTTTTGCATACCGCTCAATCGCACAGTTTTTGACCGTGGTCAAATTTAATATTGACCGTGGTCATTTTTGATTCTACAAATTGACCGTGGTCATTTTTAGGAGAATCACGATGCAACCCAAGAAAATCCTCATCCTCGACGGACACCCGGCAGAAAGCAGTCTGTCCCGGACCTTTGCCGAAACATATCGGGACGCTGCCCTCAAAAACGGCCATGACGTCCGAATGGTTCATCTGAGCGATCTGCAGTTCGATTTTGATTTCGGTCAGGGCAATTACCACGACTTCAAACCGCTTGAACCGGTTCTGGAACACGTGCTGCAAGACTTTGAGTGGAGTGATCATCTGGTTCTGACCACCCCGATGTGGTGGGGCGGTCTACCCGCGAAACTCAAGGGACTGATCGACCGGACATTCATCCCCGGGCGAACGTTCGACACTCGGAACACGACAAAGATCGGCTTTCCGGCCCCCATGCTGACGGGACGCACCGCACGCGTCATACTGACCTCAGATACACCGGGCTGGTTTATGCGGCTGATCTATCGGCAAGCGCTTATCCGTCAGGTTCGTGATCAGATCCTTGGCTTTGTAGGCTTCAAACCAACCCGCTTCACCTATTTCGCAGGTGCAAGTTACCCAAAACCCGGACACGTAGATCGCTGGATCGAAAAAGTCTCGAGGATCGGAGCAGCTGCGGTTTGAACCCGCAGCCACATGTTTCGCCTACCACATTGTTTTCGCGGCGCGTGCAGCCCATTCACTATCATATTGCGCGCCGCCTTCTTCGCCTTCCGACGCCTCGGACAAAAGCTGCCCAATCGTTGGAAGGACAGCACTCTCGTCCCCGCTGGTCCAGATAGCTGAACGCATCAAAGCACGCGCGCATTGGCTGTAAATCTCGGCGATCTCAACAACGACGACAGCCGCCGGGCGCTTGCCGCCCTTTGCGAAATGCTGTCGCAAACCTTCATCCGCATTAACGCGAGCGATCCCATTCACGCGAACAACGTTGTCGGAACCCGGAACAAAAAACATAAGCGCAACACGCGGGTCGCGCACGATATTCCGCAGTGAATCCAGCCGGTTGTTGCCACGCCAATCCGGCAAAACCAGCCGTCGCTCATCCAATTCCAGTACAACAGGGCCGTCGTCGCCTCGGGGGCTGCCATCCACACCTTCCGGGCCAACAGTGCTGAGGACGCATAGGCGCGAGGCCATAATCCACTTGCGATACAGGGGCGTCAGTCGGTGAACGACCTTTCGCAAGGATGGCGCGCCGGGTTTGCCATACAATGCTTCCAGCGCTGCAACGTCGTCAATGTACTCCATCCGGATCAAACCCCACTTCGCGCATCAGCTCATTCGAGCGTGTTTCAATCACGTCTTCCAATCGACCAAGAAAATCGTCCCGCTCAACGCCGGGTTCGATTGGCTCAAGAAAATCCACAATCGCAAGACCCGGTTTGCGCATGACACCGGTTCGGGGCCAGAACACCCCGGCATTTGTAGCCACCGGAACGCAGGGAAATCCCAGACCTTCGTAAAGAACCGCCGTCCCAACCTTGTAGGGTTTCTTGGCGCCCGGCGCGACACGCGTGCCTTGAGGGTAGATCACCAGTTGCCCGGGCTCTGAAAACTCTTTCGCCACATCCTTGACCATCTTAGCCACCGCGGCGCCGCGTTTCCCTCGATTGACCGGAATACAACCAAGGCGACGGGCATACATTCCGATAACAGGTGTAAACAGCAATTCACGCTTCATTATGAACTTCCCATGCGGGATGGCATTGAAGATCATGATGATATCAAGGAACGACTGGTGCTTGGCACCCACGACCACTTCATTCGAAGGCGCGGTTCCCCGAACCTCACAACGAATACCCACCATCCAACGGGCCAGCCACATGGTACTGCGCGCATAGGTTTTACACGCCATCAGGGCCCCCCGCTTCGAGAACAGGGCATAGGGTAGAAACACAATGCCAAGGATCAGCATCCAGGCATAGATAACGATCATAAAGACCAAAGAGCGCACCCACTGTAAGGCTGAGAACATCAGGAAAGCTCCTTCAACTTGCGACGGGCCGCAGCCCAGGTGGCGAAAAAGGCAACAGCCGCGCCGAGTATTGGGATGACGATCGGCAGCAACCAGTCCGTGCCCTGAAAGCCAACCCCCGTCAGAAATCCGCCCGCATCCGAGGCCTCGGGCAAAAGCAAAACGCCTGTCATACCCAGCAAAGTCCCGAGCAAGGCCCCGAAAAAAGCGCGATAGGTAAAGCGCCGGACAAAAGCCCCGGCGATAAACCCGTCGCGCGCGCCGACCAGACGCAAAACTTCGATGATCTGCGCATTGGCCGCCAGAGATGCGTTTGCCGCAAGCGTGATCATTGCCGCCGTCGCCCCCCCGATCAGCAGGATCGAAATCCACCCCAATCGCCGGAGTGACATTGCGGCTTCGATAAGAGGTTCGCGCCATCGCGTATGATCATCCAGTACCGCGCCCGGCACTTCGGCACCCAGGCGAAGACGCAGGCCCATCACATCCATTCCCGGTTCGCCTTCGGTGATTTCGATAAGCTGTGGGATGGGCAAAGTGTCTAAGGGCAGGTCCGGTCCGAACCACGGTGACAGCAATGCGACCTGTTCCTCGGCACTTAGTGCGCGCGCCGATGCAACGCCGGGCGTTTGGCCCAGAACTGTCAGCGCGGCTTCGGTCTGCGCGGCAAGCTGTTCAGCCGGGGCATTGATCCTCAGGGTTGCGGCCCCCGCCAGTTCCGAAGCCCAACGGTCGGCAATCCGGCCGGACGCGAGCGCCAACGCAAGTGCAAACACCACCAGAAATGCCATCGCTCCAGCAACAAACAATGTTAGATGAGCGGTGTATCCGGTTGGGGGAACAACGCGGTTCGCCCGCGTATCGCCGCGCAGCAGAGTACTTACTTCGGCTCTGGTCATAGGTCGGCCCCCGCCAGATGCAGCTTGCGCTGAGAAATGCGCAATACGCGTGCCTGAACCTGACTTTTGGCGGCTCGGATCAGGCTCATGTCATGGGTTGCGATCAATACTGTCTTGCCCATTCTGTTCAACTCGATCAACAGACGCAGCAGACGTTGGGACATTTCCCAATCCACATTGCCAGTGGGCTCGTCCGCCAACACGACATCCGGCGACAGGATGACAGCGCGGGCCAAGGCAGCGCGTTGACGTTCGCCACCGGACAACTCAGGCGGATGCGCTTCAAGCCGCGCGCCTAAACCCACCCAGCTTAGCAGTTCGGTCAGATTGTCCTGTTCCGAAGACTCCGAGCGCCCGGAGACCATCAATGGCAAGGCAACGTTTTCGGCCAGCGTCATGTGGTCCAGAAACTGGCAATCCTGATGTACCACACCAACACGTCGGCGCAGCACGGCCAACTGATCCCGATCAAGGGACGAGATGTCCTGATCGAAAACACTCAGCCGCCCCGAGGTTGGCAGCAGGGCCCCATAGCACAGCTTGAGCAGCGTTGTTTTGCCCGCCCCCGAGGGGCCGGTCAGAAAGTGAAACGACCCCGGTTGCAATTGCACCGAGACATCGCTCAGCAACTCGCCGCCACCGTAGGTGTAGCTGACATTTTCCAGCTCGATCACACGTGCCCCCATTATTTGCTGCTCTTCTTGCCCGAGCAGGGTGGCGGATTCAATGGCTCTACCGAGTCCAATTGGTGACACTTGGCCCATGAAACCGAAAACGCCCTTTGCTGATGGGTCTTAACGGAATATCATCCCTGAAAAAACTATTATCGGCCCATCGCCCGGCCGGGGAGGCAGCATGCGTCTTACATGTCCGAATTGCGGTGCGCAGTACGAGGTTCCTGACGAGGTTATTCCCGAGGAAGGTCGTGACGTGCAGTGTTCCAACTGTGATAAGACCTGGTTTCAGCCCAAGCACCAGGAAGAACCTGCAGCCGCACCGGCTGAAGACGCACATCCCCCTGCTGAGGAGGAGGCCACAACCCAGGCAGAGCCCGCAAAAGAGGCTGTAACTGCGGAAGACGCGACCCCTGCGGCGGAAGACACTGCTGCGCCTGCGGGCAATGTCGATCCGTCCGTCGCCGACATTCTAAAAGCAGAAGCGGCCCGCGAAGCCGAATTGCGCGCAAAAGAAGGCAGCAACCTGGAAAGCCAGCCTGATCTGGGTTTGGACCAACCGCCGGAACCCAAGGTCAAGCCCAAGCGGCCTGCCGCTTCGGAAACCGCTGTTGACGCTGGCCAAAAAGATGCACTGCCCGATGTCGAAGCAATCAATTCCAGTATGCGCGCGACCGAAGCGGAAGAGACCCCTCCGCCGCCCCGCAAATCAGGCGGGTTCCTGCGCGGTTTTGCGCTGATGCTGATCATCGGCGTGGTTCTGTATCTGATCTATGGCAACGCACAGCAGATCGGAGAGGCCGTGCCACAGGCCGACCCACTGCTCAGCTCTTACGTGTCTCTGGTGGATCAGGCGCGGATCTGGCTTGAAGCTCAGGCCGGAGCTCAGAACTGAAGTTAAAACCGCTCCAACAAACGCTTGAGGTATTCCAACTCGATCTCGGGGCGGTCCGTTTCTCCGGTCCGGCGACGGATTTCATCCAACAACTCGCGCGCCCGGCGATAGACATCTTCGCCCTGCAGCAGGTTTTCGTCGGTTGAGATTGAACCACCGGCCCCAGGGTTTCGACCCAAGGGATCGCGGCTATTGGCTTGCGCTTCGCCTTCCTGCGTGCCCTGACCCGGCTGGTTCTGCTGGTTCTGGGCCATAGCCTCGCCTAATGAACGCATCCCTTCACGCAGGGCTTCCATGGCCTCAGACTGGCGGTCGATGGCTTCGGCCAGATCGTTTCCTCGTAAGGCCTGTTCCGCCTCGTCCATGGCGCGCCCGGCGCGGCCAAGCGCATCACGCGCGGCGTCTCCTTCAGGCGTCCCCGCGCCTGGCAAATTCTGTTGCTGGCGATTCAGTTCATTGCGCAGGGCCTGCTGACGGTCCGCCAGTGATCCCTGCCTCTGCTCGCCCTCTCCGGCCTGATCCGAGCCTTGACCCTGACCACCCTGGCCTTCGTGGCTTTGCCCCCGGCCAAGCCCGCCATTGCGGCCTTCGTTGCCTTGGCTTTCACCGGATTGCGCACCGGGGTTGAACTGTTCTTGCAAGTCGCGGAACGCCTGATCGCTGAGACCTTGCTGTTCGCGCAGAGTTTCAGCCAGACCTTCCATAGCCTGCTGCCCTTCGGATTGTTGGCCTTGCCCCTGGCCTTGGGTCACGCGCATGTTTTCCATCATCTGCTGGAACTCTTCCAGCGCCTGCTGGGCTTCGGCCATACGGCCCTGTTCCATCAGTTCCTGAATGCGGTCCATCATGCGCTGCAGGTCATCCTGCGACATTTGAAGGGTCTCGCCACTCTGACCAGGCTGGATTTCACCTTCCTGACCATTCTGCTGAGCAAGACGTTGTAGCTGCTGCAGATAATCCTGCGTCGCTTCGCGAAGCTCTTGCATAAGCTCGGCGATTTCTTCGTCGCTGGCCCCGTTTTGCATCGCTTCGGTCAAACGCTCCTGCGCGCGACGCATCCGCTCCAGAGCGTCCGCCAAGGTGCCATCCTCGATCAACACAGCCAGGTCCCACAGGGCTTGCGCGATCTCTTCCTGCTGCTCTGGGTTCAGCGCTCCGTATGTCTGGAAGGCTTCCAGCCGCCTCAAAACCACACGCAAGCGCAAGTAAGCGGTGTCCGACCGAAACAGATCCTCTGGCAGATGAGAGACAGCCCGCAACAGCTGCGCCACGCGCGGCGCGTTGGACCGCGACCAGAGCAGATCACGCCGCTGTTCGATCACCGCTGCCGCTAAAGGGTCAAAGAATCGACGGGCTGGCAAGGCAGTCAAAAATGGCTCGGACGCCGACTGCTGATCAGCCGCATCCACGGCCATCAACGTGATCTTCACCGGCAGGTGAGCCCAGGGATGCTGTGAAAAGTCTTCGATCAGATCTTCGCTGAAATCGGCACGGTCACCGGTGATCGGCATTGGCAGTTCGATCTCAATCACCTCTCGCGGCTCGGGCTTGGTCGCCAACCCATGGCGGCGATCCACCGATGCCAGATCCAGTTCGATCCGGGCCGAGCCCGACACCACGCCATAATCGTCACTGGCAACAAAGGGCAGTTTCATTTGCCCGCCTGCCTCTGCTTCGGCAGATCCGGCAACCGCGATCTTCGGGGTCGCATCGTCAATGACCTGTACGGCCCATTCGCGACCTGCAGGGCCATCGATACGCATCTGGCCAGAACGTTCAGCCACAAATTCCTGTTCGGGATTGGTTGCGGCCTGAGTGCCCACGACCGAGCTGTTTTCGGTCAGGCTATGTGCGCCGACCTCACCATACATCCTCAAAGTTATGCGGCTGCCTTTTGGAACTGACAACTGGCCGTCTGCTTGATCGGCCAAGTAAAGCGTCGGTAAACCCGTATATCTTGGGGGTTCAACCCATCCTTCCCATGTCGGGCCTTGCCCCGCATTTGCGCTTCCGGGCGCCATATCGGCCACCGACCCCACGCGCCACAAAGAGCCGAAGAGAACCGCCACCACAAAAGCCAACAGCGCTGCATAGCGCAGCGCGTAAGGATCACGCGACGCCAGCCGCAGGTCAGGTTTGGCTGGAGCAGCAGCAGCGGCGCGCTGAGCCATCCGGTCTTTGTGGGCCTGCCACAGTGCGACCGAATCCTGATCTGTGGACCCAATCGCCTGATCGTCCAAAAGGGCCTGGATCGGACGACCGGGCAGCGTCTCATCCAACCGCATGAGCGCATCCGCACGAGACGGTAGGCTAACTCTTTTCAGCCCCCAAACACCCGCCACAACAATCGAAATCAACGAAAGCGCGCCCGCGCCCCAAACGACCTCAACGGCGAATTGGTCTTGCAGACCCAGCATCAGCGCTGCAAGCAGGACCATCAGGATCGAGAACAGCGGCCAGAACGCACGCAATACCTGTTCAGCCACCATACCCATGTGGGTCAACCACAAGGACAGGCGCGGGATGGGCAGGTTCGATCTGTTGGTCAAGACGGGCCTCCGGGTTGGGCCCGCACGGTTATCGCATCAGAGCCACGAAGGTATGGTATCGCGGTTTATGATTTCGTCAAAGCTTGGCCGTTCACGAATGACTGCAAATTGATCACCATTGACCAAAACTTCGGGGATCAGGGGGCGGGTGTTGTATTCGCTGGCCATAACCGCTCCGTACGCGCCTGCGCTGCGGAAGGCGATCAGATCCCCTGATTTCAAAGGCGGCATATTGCGCTGCTTGGCAAAGGTATCCCCCGATTCGCACACGGGGCCCACTATGTCATAGGGTTGCTGTTCAACCCCGGCAGCTGGTTCCTGCACCGCAACGATGTCGTGGTGTGCTTCATACATCGCCGGTCGGATCAGATCGTTCATGGCCCCGTCGAGGATCAGGAAATCGCGACCTTCGCCAGACTTTACATAAATCACCTTGCTGACCATCAACCCCGCATTGCCCGCGATCAGGCGACCCGGCTCAATCTCGATCTCGCAGTTCAGATGGCCGAGTGTTTTCTTGATCAGAGCACCGTACTCCACCGGCAACGGCGGCGCGTCATTCGAGCGGGTGTAGGGGATGCCCAACCCGCCCCCAAGATCGAGGCGGCGAATATTGTGACCTTCAGCCCGCAACTGTTCGGTCAGTTCAGCAACCTTGGTATAAGCAAGCTCGAACGGCTCAAGCTCGGTCAATTGCGAACCGATATGGACGTCGATCCCGATCACCTCCAGCCCCGGCAGGTTGGCAGCATGGGCATAAACCTCGGACGCGCGTGCAATCGGAATGCCGAACTTGTTTTCGGACTTGCCGGTTGCAATCTTGGCGTGGGTCTTGGCATCCACGTCCGGGTTCACCCGAACAGTGATCGGCGCCACAACGCCCAGCTCCAGTGCGACCGCGTTGATCACGTCCATCTCTGGCTCGGACTCAACGTTGAATTGGCGGATTCCACCTGTCAGCGCGGTACGAATCTCGTCCGCCGTTTTGCCAACCCCCGAAAAGACGATCTTGTCGCCTGGAACGCCTGCGGCTTTGGCCCGCAAATACTCCCCGCCCGAGACCACATCCATTCCTGCCCCCGCCTGCGCCAGAGTCTTCAAAATGGCCTGGTTGCTGGCCGCTTTCATCGCGTAGCAAACCAGATGATCAGTGCCGTCCAGCGCATCATCAAACAGCTTGAAATGTCGCAGCAGTGTCGCCGTCGAATAGACGTAAAAAGGGGTTCCGACCGCTGCAGCGATTTCGGAAACAGGGACATCCTCGGCGAAAAGCGCGCCGTCGCGGTAGAGAAAATGATCCATACCCGCGCGCTTAGACCAGAAGGCGACTGCGGATCAATGGATTCCGCACTCAGAAGTCCCGTTAATTTGTGGTGGAAACTCCAACCCGACCATAGCCGGAGATTGAAATACCGCTGCCAGGTTGCTTCGGCTCTGCCGCAGGCTCGGGGCGTCGCGCGGACGAGGGTTCACATGCCGCCAGCGCCGCAAATGCCAAAATCAGTCCAACTGTTCTCATGTCAGTGTCTTTTCGTTGAGAGGATCTACGCGTTGTTGCACGCGTCCTAAGTGGGGTAACGGGCCTAGGTGTGCAATATCAAAAGGTTCAGAACCCCAGATAGATACCCAGCGGCCCGCGGCTAAGACCAACGCCCCCTGCAACATAGGTCCCGCTGGTACCGACCCCAATCGTGGCGCTGGCCGTAGGCTGTACCGCAGTGGGCTGCGACGGTTCACCATCGGCCCCGCATCCGGCCAGTATCAGGCCGGACACCACGATCGCCACCACACGAACAGCTGTCATCACACCATTGCCTTCCATCGTTCGATCTGGGCACGCACCTGATCGGGGGCCGTGCCGCCGTAAGATTGGCGCGAGTTTACCGAGTTTTGCACGGTAAGAACAGAATAGACGTCATCGGTGATTTCCGCGTGAACCGATTGCATATCCTCCAGCGTCAGATCAGGCAGGTCGCAGCCTTTGCTTTCGGCCATGGCCACCAGCGACCCGGTAACATGGTGTGCATCGCGGAACGGCAGGCCCAAAACCCGCACCAACCAGTCAGCCAGATCGGTGGCGGTCGAAAAACCGGACCCCGCAGCAACAGCCAGGCTATCTTGATTGGCGGTCATATCCTTGACCATGCCCTCCATCGCCGCCAGCGCCAGCATCCAGTTATCGGCAGCGTCAAAGACCTGTTCTTTGTCTTCCTGCATGTCTTTGGAATAGGCCAGCGGCAGACCCTTCATCACCATCATCAGCGCCGTGTTGGCCCCATAGATACGCCCCACCTTGGCGCGGATCAGCTCGGCCGCGTCAGGGTTCTTCTTCTGCGGCATGATCGACGAGCCGGTCGAGAAGCGATCGGATAGGGTCACAAACCGGAACTGAGCCGAGGACCAAATCACAAGTTCCTCGGCAAAACGAGACAGGTGGACGGCGCAGATAGACGCGGTCGACAGGAATTCCAACGCAAAGTCGCGATCACTGACCGCATCCAGCGAGTTTGCAGCAGGACGGTCGAAGCCCAGTGCCTCGGCCGTCATGTGGCGGTCGATGGGGAACGATGTTCCGGCCAGTGCTGCAGCCCCCAGCGGAGATTCGTTCATGCGCGCGCGCGCATCACGAACGCGGGACAGGTCGCGGCCAAACATCTCGACATAGGCCATCATATGGTGGCCCCATGTCACCGGCTGCGCTGTTTGCAGGTGCGTGAAACCGGGCATGACCCAATCGGCCCCAGCCTGAGCCTGCGCCAAAAGCGCGCGGATGAGTGCCAGCAGGCCGGTTTCGGCTGCGTCCAACTGATCCCGGACCCAGAGTTTGAAATCAGTCGCCACCTGGTCATTGCGCGAACGACCTGTGTGCAGACGGCCTGCCGGCTCACCAATCACCTCTTTCAACCGCGCTTCCACATTCATGTGGATGTCTTCCAATGCGGTCGAGAATTGAAATTCCCCGTTCCGGATTTCTGACAAAACGGTGAGCAGCCCTTCCCGAATAGCTTCGGCGTCACTATCACTTATAACGCCTGTGGCAGCCAGCATGGCGGCATGGGCGCGCGAGCCTGCGATGTCCTGGGCTGCCATCCGCTGATCGAAACCGATCGAGGCGTTGATCGCCTCCATGATCGCGTCTGGACCGGCGGCAAAGCGGCCGCCCCACATCTGGTTCGAGGATTGATCGGTCATGTAAGAAAACCCGGAGTTGATATGCGCCTATTTCGTCTGATCCCCCTTTATATGGCCCTTGCGCTGGGTGCAAACGCCGCTTTGGCCACCGATGCCGAGACGCTGGCACCGCTGCGGGAAGACAGCCTGAAGCGCTTGATCCTGCATAAAGAGCCCAAGCCTGCCAAATCCATCGAATTCCAGCTGGAAGATGAGGGTGGCGTCGGTACGCTTGCAGATTACGAAGGCAAATACGTACTGCTGAATTTCTGGGCCACCTGGTGTGCGCCTTGCCGCAAGGAAATGCCTCAGATCGCGGAACTGCAGGAAGAGTTCGGAGGCGACAAGTTTCAGGTCCTGACTTTGGCGACCGGCCGAAACTCGCCCGCCGGGATCGAAAAGTTCTTTGAAGAGAACGGCATTGCCAATTTGCCCCGCCATCAGGACCCAAGCTCGGCGGCCGCGCGCGAGTTTGGCGTGATCGCGCTTCCGATCACGGTCATACTGGATCCCGAAGGCCAGGAAATCGCCCGCCTGATCGGGGATGCCGAATGGAACTCGGACAGCGCCAAAACGATCATCTCGACACTTGTAGAAGCAAATAGCTGACGAATAGCGCGGTTACCACCTGTTTGTGCTACACTCGAACCGGCCCAAATGGGCCGGTTTTCGTTTGTGCCCTTATGGGAAGGAGGCTGCGATGAAACCGGTGGTTCTTTTGATTGGGAAGCTGCCAAACGTGATCGGCGATGTGGCCAGACAACTGGATCACTTGCCGATTCAATGGCTGGGCGCGCATGACACCGACGAAGTTCGAAAGCAGTTGGATGCCGAACCTCGGATCACCTGCGCCATTTTGGGGGCAGGTCTGGATGACACGATTCGCGGAGAGATGGTTGGCATCATTGCCGCCCGTCGTCCGGATATCTGCATCCACCTCAAGGATCGGGCATCAGGTCCTGATGGGCTGGTGCCTTTTGTCCAACGTGTTGTTCAGTACGAAATTCTGGAACGTCTGGAACGTACCTGACGCAACGCCACCTTTGACAGCCCCAACGTGTCTTTGCAGGGTGTCCGCAGGAGGATGGGATGCCGTTGGAAATACTATTGGTTCTGGTGGTCGGAGGAATCGCCGGAATCACATTGCTTTTGCATCTGACGGGCCATTCGGAGCCTTTTGTGCTGACACCCGAAACCGCACGCGCACAATGGCTGCGGCATGCACCGGACGACACCATCATTGATGTCACGATCTCGAATGACCGTCACGCGGCACTGGTGCGTACCGAAACCGGCGCAGGACTGCTGTGGTCCTTCGGTGCCGACACTGTGGCCCGGCATTTGCTGGATTTCGATTGGATCGAACGCCCCGAAGGCTTTGAAATCCAGTTTCACGACTTCGACACCCCCGGCACTCTTATCCACCTGGACGAAATAGAGCGCGCCCACTGGCGTCACCTGATGGAGCCCGAATGACCGACCAGATCAGTTTCCCCGATGCCGTTCAGTGGGCGGTTCCCTTTTTTGTGGCCGCGATCTTGGCGGAATTTTTGTGGATCGCCGTCAAAGGCAAAGGCGGGAGATACGAAACGCGTGATGCCGTAACTTCGTTGATCATGGGCGCAGGCAATATCGCGTCCGGGTTTCTGCTGGGCTTCATTGCTTATGGCTTTTTCATGTGGCTGTGGCAGATCACACCGCTGGATCTCGGCACGTCGATCCCGGTGATCATTCTGTGCTTTGTGCTGGACGATTTCCGTTACTACTGGGTGCACCGTTTTGGCCACCGCATCCGCTGGGTTTGGGCAAACCACGTCAATCACCACAGCTCACAGCACTACAACCTGACCACCGCTTTGCGGCAGCCCTGGACCTATACCTTTACACTGATGATGGTCGTGCGCGCGCCATTGATCCTGATCGGGTTCCATCCGGCCATGGTCCTGTTTGTCGGTGGATTGAACCTGATCTATCAGTTCTGGATTCACACCGAGGCCATCGGAAAGATGCCCCGTTGGTTCGAAGCCATTATGAACACACCCAGCCATCACCGCGCCCATCACGGCCGGAATGCAAGGTATCTTGATTGCAATTATGCGGGCGTCTTCATCATCTGGGACAAGATGTTCGGAACCTTTGTCCCTGAGCAAGAGAACGACCGTGTCGATTTCGGACTGGTTCACAATATCGGTACTTTCAACCCGTTGCGCGTGGCCTTTCACGAATGGGTCGGCATCTGGCGTGACGCGACCCAGACCGGTCTGACACTGCGCCAACGGCTGGCTTATTGCTTTGCCCCGCCGGGATACAGCCACGATGGCAGCCGTGACAGCTCGGAACAGATCAAGGCCAAACATCTGGCCCGTCATCCAGAAGATTGCGGAACGCCCGGGTTTGAACATTTCGACAAAAAACTGCCCACTGGACAGGCAGAGCGGGTCTGACACCGGCGAACGCGCACCCGCCGCCCTTGAAATTCAGGCTTCGCAGGCCATATCGCTACTCATCTGTGGTCAAGAGTGAAGGAGGGTCGGCATGAACCGTTTGGCAGTCATTTCAACCTGTGTCGGGTTGTCCGGCCTTTTGCTCGCGATGATTACAGCGTTGAACAGCACTGCACCGGCATGGATCGCCTTGGGCTTTGCTTTGATGGTTACAGGCGTAGTAGGAGCGGTGCTGAGTGCGGCTTCGTCCCTTGCCCGCGCTTGGAGCATCTCTCGATAAATCCTGAATCTTCTGGCTCCTTAACCGCAGATTCATCTGTTTACCCCGAAACTGTGTCGAAACACCTGCCCCGGACATACCGTCTGTCACGGGCTGATGGGAATCGGCGCTATGGGAAACAAGAAACAACTTAATGTGCCCGATGGGTCAGAAAGCCCGCTGAACGCTGCGGTGTCGACTCGCGATCGTTCGATTGTGCAGATGGCAACCGATGCGGTGAAGCACAAACAGTGCAAGTTGGCTTTTCAACCGGTCATGCAGGCAAACGCTCCTAATGGCGTTGCGTTTTATGAAGGGTTCATTCGTGTGCTGGACGAAACAGGGAGGGTTATTCCTGCGCGCGAGTTCATGCCGCAACTCGAAAACAACCCGATTGGCCGGGATCTGGATTGCGTTGCGCTGGAGTTTGGGTTGCGAACACTGGTGAGAAACCCTGAGATTAGGCTATCGATCAATATGTCCGCCCGCTCAATCGGGTATTCTAGGTGGTCGGCAACCCTGGATCGGTTCCTCAAGCGTGACGCCGCACTGGGCGAGCGGCTGATCCTTGAAATTTCGGAAGGCTCGGCCATGCAAGTACCGGAATTGGTGATCGACTTTATGGACCGTTTACAGGATCGCGGCATTGCCTTTGCCCTGGATGACTTCGGTGCCAGTAATTTTTGCTTTCGCCACTTTCGTGAATTCTTGTTCGATGCCGCCAAAATTGATGGGCAGTTTGTCAGGGGTATCAGCAACAACCCCGACAATCAGACACTTGTGCGTGCTCTGATCGCAGTGGCTCGGGAGTTTGAAATTTTGGTCACCGCCGAATCGGTTGAAACACGCGAAGACGCTGCGTTTTTGACAGCCAGCGGCGTGGATTGCCTGCAAGGGTACTTGTTTGGCGCGCCAAGTGTCGCTGCCCCCTGGAAGCAGGAAAGCGTTTCAAAAACAATAAGTTGACCACGGGTCAATCAGAAAAATTCGTGCTTTTACAACGCTGAGACAAGCTGACCGTTGCTGCATGTGCAGCATTAGGCTATTGCATGAGTACTTGAGCGGGGATCACGGGGCGCTCTTGTTTCGAGGGGGGCTCCTCTCGGCCTGCGCCGTCAGAAATTCCGCTGGCCCATGACGGTAAAGGACTGATCATATGACCAACGTAGTAATCGCATCCGCCGCACGCACAGGTGTCGGCAGCTTCAGTGGTTCGTTTGCGAACACCCCTGCACATGATCTGGGCGCTGCCGTCCTGGAAGCAGTTGTCGAACGCGCCGGTGTGGACAAAGGCGAGGTTAGCGAAACAATCATGGGTCAGGTTCTGACTGCCGCCCAAGGCCAGAACCCTGCACGCCAGGCGCATATCAATGCCGGTTTGCCGCAGGAAAGCGCAGCCTGGGGCATCAACCAGGTGTGTGGTTCGGGCCTGCGCGCTGTCGCACTGGGTGCCCAGCACATCCAGCTGGGTGACGCCGAGATCGTTGCCGCCGGTGGTCAGGAAAACATGACACTGTCGCCCCATGCCGCTGCCCTGCGCGCCGGTCACAAGATGGGCGACATGAAGTATATCGACACGATGATCCGCGACGGTTTGTGGGATGCCTTCAACGGCTATCACATGGGTCAGACTGCCGAGAACGTTGCCGAGAAATGGCAGATCAGCCGCGACATGCAGGATGAATTTGCTGTTGCTTCGCAGAACAAGGCCGAAGCCGCCCAAAAGGCTGGCAAATTCGCAGATGAAATCGTGCCCTTCACCATCAAGACCCGCAAGGGCGATATCGTGATGGACAAGGACGAATACATCCGCCACGGCGCAACCATGGAAGCCATGGCAAAGCTGCGCCCGGCCTTCACAAAGGATGGCTCGGTTACTGCGGCGAACGCTTCCGGCCTGAATGACGGCGCGGCGGCGACCCTGCTGATGTCAGCAGAAAACGCCGAAAAGCGTGGGATCGAGCCCCTCGCCCGCATCGCCTCTTACGCAACCGCCGGTCTGGACCCGTCGATCATGGGTGTTGGCCCGATCTATGCCTCGCGCAAGGCGCTGGAAAAGGCAGGCTGGTCGGTTGACGATTTGGATCTGGTTGAAGCCAACGAAGCCTTTGCCGCGCAGGCCTGCGCCGTAAACAAGGACATGGGCTGGGATCCGTCGATCGTTAACGTCAACGGCGGCGCAATCGCCATCGGGCATCCGATCGGCGCGTCGGGCTGCCGTGTCCTGAACACGCTTCTGTTCGAAATGAAGCGCCGCGATGCCAAGAAGGGTCTGGCGACCCTTTGCATCGGTGGCGGCATGGGTGTCGCCCTGTGTGTGGAGCGCGACTAAGTGCGTTGACACCTGAATAACAAAGGGCGTCCCTTGGGCGCCCTTTTTTGTTACAACAGGGTCTTACCCGTTGGATGCGACGATATTGCTACCTAAAAAGGTCAAATCCACAACGAAACAATATTGCGCACGATCACCTCTCAGAGTAACAGCATTACCAAGACGACTAAAATTGAAGGAGTCATAAATGGCACGTACAGCACTCGTCACCGGCGGTTCCCGCGGCATTGGCGCAGCAATTTCCAAGGCGCTCAAAGCCGAAGGATACAATGTTGCTGCCACCTATGCAGGCAATGACGAAGCCGCCGCGAAATTCACCGAAGAAACCGGCATCAAGACCTACAAGTGGAACGTCGCCGATTATGACGAATCCAAAGCGGGTATCGAGAAAGTCGAAGCCGAGGTTGGCCCCATCGACATCGTTGTTGCCAACGCAGGCATTACGCGCGATGCGCCATTCCACAAAATGACGCCCGATCAGTGGAAAGACGTGATTGACACCAACCTGACCGGTGTCTTCAACACCGTACACCCCGTCTGGCCCGGCATGCGCGAGCGTAAATTTGGCCGCGTCATCGTCATCAGCTCGATCAACGGTCAGAAAGGTCAGTTTGCTCAGGTGAACTATGCCGCAACCAAAGCTGGCGACCTGGGCATCGTAAAGTCCCTGGCGCAGGAAGGTGCGCGCGCGGGTATCACAGCAAACGCGATCTGCCCCGGCTACATCGCAACCGAGATGGTTATGGCCGTACCGGAAAAGGTCCGCGAATCCATCATCGGTCAGATCCCGGCAGGTCGTTTGGGTGAACCTGAGGAAATCGCGCGCTGCGTGGCGTTCCTGGCCTCGGACGATTCCCAATTCATCAATGGCTCGACCATCTCGGCCAACGGTGCGCAGTTCTTCGTCTGATTCATTTGTCAGAAGACAAAACGGGCCGGTCCTTTTGGACCGGCCCTTTTCTATCCCGTAAGATCGCGCGCGCTGCGATCAGCGGGAACCGAAAATGCGCTTCCAGAATTGCCAAATGACACGGCTGCGCTCTTGATGGGCGCGCAGGATCGCCATCTGCGCGGCGGGATTTGTCGTCATCTCAATCATGGCTGTCTCCTATTCAAATCAGTTTTATTTGACCTAATGTGAATATGAAGGTTACGCTGGAAAGCTACAAACGAGCTTTCTTGGACTTTCAGTTAAGTTTTACTTCATTATGAGCGACTATCTTCCCCCGCTGACCGCGCTCCGTGCGTTTGACGCCGCAGCCCGGCATATGTCTTTCGCGAAGGCGGCGGCAGAGCTGCATGTGACGCCAGCGGCCCTGTCTTTTCAGATCAAATCGCTTGAAGAACATCTGGGCCGACCTCTGTTTCACCGACTGAACCGCGCCGTAGAGCTGACTGAGGCCGGTCGAACCCTGGCACCCGGTGCAGCGGAAGGCTTTGCCGCATTGCAAGCTGCGTGGCGCGCCGTGCGTAGGCAAGAGAACGACACCAGCTTGACCGTCACAGCCGGTCCTGCATTGACGGCCAAATGGCTGGCACCACGGCTCTACGAGTTTGCCCGCGCCCATCCTGAGATCGATCTGAAGTTCTCAGCCACGCTGCGCAACATGGACCTTGAGCGGGACGATGTGGATGTCGCCATCCGCTTTGGCAATTCTGCAGATGAAGGGCTTTATTCCGTACCGGTCAGAAAAGAATGGCTTACCCCGGTCATGACACCGGAACTGGCGGAACAATTCGACACCCCGGAAAGCCTGCGACACGCCCCATTGATCCATGACGATTCGATCAGTTTTCTGACCCCGCCCTGCGACTGGCCCGCTTGGTTCCGCGCCATGGGGGTCGATTTCACCCCGACTCATGGCGCGCATTTTTCAAATGCCGATCACGCAATTGACGCCGCTGTCGCCGGTGTCGGAGTGGCGCTTGGACGACGCGCCATGATTCTCAAAGATCTGACCGAAGGCCGCTTGGTCGCACCCTTCAAAGTGGCCTTGGAAACACAAGGCCGATTCCGGTTTTTATGCCTGCCTGGAGCCGAGAAAAAGCCTCAGATCGCGGCCTTCCGAGATTGGTTCCTGACCGAGATCGAAAAAACCGCGCATATTTCAGATGAGTTTGAAATCATACCGATTAAAGAGGTTTCCACCTCATAACTAAAATGCAGCGGAAATCGGATTTTTGGCCGCTTCACTATGGGCATTATTTGACAAGTTCACATTCGAATCCGAACCTGCGCCAACCCTACTATGGAACACGACCTGCTTCGCGATTGACGGAACGATTGGAGTGCGCTGGGCCTGTCGGGCTGGCGTTCTATGTGTGGGACGTCGTGGTCATGCAGGGCGACATTCAAATTCTTGGAGCCTCGTCTTACGCGGCCTCTTTGTTGTCAACGCTGGCTTTAGTTGTGGCCGGGATCGCCGCCTCATCCTGAGGGCTTGCGATCGCGGCCTTGTTGATCACCGGCGGGGCCTTGATCGCGGCCCGCGCCAGCCTGAAGTCTTACGCAGACAGGCGTTCGATCTCTTCCTTCAGCTTAAGTTTCTGTTTCTTCAACTGAGCAATATGAAGATCATCAATGCCCGGCGAGCGTTGGGCTTGTTCCACTTCGAGACCGAGAGATTCGTGCTTTTTCTTCAGTTCCGTCAGATGTGCGCTCACGCTCATTGCGATCCTCCTTGGTTTACGTGTCTGTAGTTCACGTAAGAAGTTGACCACATCGTTTCCACCCTGTCACGCTGCACAAGCACAGAATCTGTAATAAATCCGACAAAATCGGCTGGTCATTGCCGATCGCCGTCAGAACCGGGGCAACGGCGCGGCGTGTCTCAGGACTGCCACGATCTGGTCTGTATAGCTTTCGCCGTCCATTTCATGGCGCTCGCCCGCGTGCAGAATCAATGGCGCATGGAGGCGAAATGCCGCACGCCCCCCTTTGCGGGCCCGCAAAATGACCAATTCCGCCTGTCGACCTGCGCGCGCGCAGAGCGGCAACACTTCAACTGAGCCCAGTTTATCCGCGCAGGCCACTATCATATCCGGCAAGCGGTCTGCCTTTTGAATCATGTGCAGATACCCTTGCGGGGCCAGACGCTTGGCCGCCACAGAAATCCAGTCACTCAAAGGGGTGTCCTCGCCCAAAGCGATGCTTCGTCCTGCATCGCTGGCCCGGCTATGCGCTCCGGCGCGGTAATATGGGGGGTTGGCAATGACGTGGTCAAACTGACTCTGTCGAACCTCGACAGGCAAAGCGGTCAGATCAGCCTCAACCAAATCCAGCTTCACGCTGTTCATTTCCGCATTCCGGCGCGCCAAATCGGCATACGCAGGCTGCAATTCAATTCCTGTCAGGTGCAGGCCCGGCACCCGCGCAGACAGGCACAGAATGGCAGCACCCGCGCCACAGCCCAGCTCCAAAACCGACTGATCGGCATTGGCCGGCACTGATGCCGCCAGTAAAACCGGGTCTATTCCGGCGCGATAACCTGAGGCGGGTTGCAGCAGTCGAATCCGGCCACCCAGGAAATCGTTGCAGGTCAAATCATTGTCATCAAAGCGGGTCATCGGCCCAGCGGAATCTCATTATCGCGCATAACACGTTCAGCGCGGGTCAGATCCTCGGCCCGCACCATGAGGCGCCGGGGAAAGATTCCGATACCGCCTTCGAGGATGCTCATATTTACGTCCATCTGAAAGCAGTCTATATCCTCGCCTTCAAGGAGAGCGGATGCAAAGGCCAGGATTGTCGGATCGGTACTGCGCAGTAGTTCTTTCATGGGGATGGATGTAAGGGCAAGGCGAGGCGGAAGTCGAGCCTTGTATCAGGAGTTTGATGACCGTCGACGTGATCTCAAAACCGCATGAGCGCCTCGCTGAACTTTTGGCGGGTGAGATGGAGGCCGTGAATGGCTTGATCCGTACGCGAATGGCGTCGGACCACGCGCCGCGTATTCCGGAAGTTACCCGGCATCTGGTGGAAGCAGGTGGGAAGCGTCTGCGCCCAATGCTGACATTGGCCGCCGCGCAGTTGTTTGGCTATACCGGCGACCACCACGTGCGCCTTGCCGCCACGGTCGAGTTTATTCACACCGCGACACTGCTGCATGACGACGTTGTTGACGAAAGCGCCCAGCGGCGCGGTCGCCCGACCGCAAATCTGCTGTGGGACAACAAATCCAGCGTTCTGGTCGGCGATTACCTATTTTCTCGCAGCTTCCAGCTGATGGTCGAGACTGGGTCGCTGCGCGTTTTGGACATTCTTGCCAACGCTTCGGCCACGATTGCCGAAGGTGAAGTGCTGCAAATGACCGCTGCAACTGATCTGCGTACGGACGAAGATGTTTATCTGCAGGTCGTACGTGGCAAGACAGCCGCACTGTTTTCCGCCGCGACTGAGGTCGGTGGTGTGATCGCTAGCGCGTCGGAAGAACAGGTCAAAGCATTGTTCGACTATGGCGACTCACTGGGCATTGCATTCCAGATTGCGGATGATCTGCTGGACTATCAGGGCGACAGCAAGGCAACCGGCAAGAACGTGGGTGATGATTTCCGCGAGCGTAAGCTGACTCTTCCGGTGATCAAAGCCGTGGCCCAAGCGACGCCCGAAGAACGCGCGTTCTGGGAGCGCACGATTGGAAAAGGCCGCCAACAGGACGGCGATCTTGATCACGCGCTGGGGCTAATGGGCAAATATGCCACGCTGGAAGAAACGCGGCAAGACGCCTTGGGCTGGGCCAACAAAGCCAAGGCATCGCTTGAGGTTCTGCCGGATCATGAGATTCGCAGCCTGCTGCGTGAACTGGCAGATTACGTGGTTTCACGCCTCAATTAAGCTGAGTGGCGCGGCACCACCAATCAGGGTGGGCTGCGCCAATCTCATAAGCAGCGAAATGCGCGTCTTTCATCGTCGGATACAGCGCAAAGCAGGTTGACCCTGACCCCGACATACGCGCGATGAGGGCGCGATTTGTCGTTTGCAGTGTGTCCAGAACCTGTTCAATCTCATGCGCAGCGCCCATGGCGGGCACTTCCAAATCGTTACGCTGATCGCTTAGCCACAAGGCACAGTCGTTGGCGTTTTGAAACTCGGGGATGTTCTCAGGCATCGCCGGATTGTCTCTGCTCGCCAGAGCGTTGAACACGGCCCCCGTTGGCACATGCACATTCGGGTTGACCAACAACGCAGGCAAGTGCGGAAGGTTTACAGCAACCAGTTGATCACCAATGCCTTGCATTCTGATCGCTCGGCCCTTTTGACAGACGGGCACATCTGCCCCCAGTGACAAGGGTAAATCCGGTGGAACGGCATGGCCTTGCTGCGCCAAAGCACAAAGCGTTGCGGCGGCGTCCGACGAACCGCCACCGATCCCCGCCCCGTGGGGCAGAGATTTGCGCAGCTCGATTTGCCCGGTCCACCCGACGCCCTCGGCTGCTTTCCACACCAGATTGCGTTTGTCCGTGGGTACCCCATCGGCGAATTCTCCGCCCACCTCCAGGGAAAGCACAGGGCCGGAGTTAAATGTCAGCTGATCACCCAAATCCGCAAAAACTACCAGAGAATCCAACAGGTGATAGCCGTCATCTCGACGGCCAGTGACATGCAGGGTCAAATTGATCTTGGCGGGCGCAAACGCCTTAGTTGCCATTGGCGACCTTCAAAGGTTCCGAACCTTCTTCGGCCAGAACGGCATCCAGCCCAACCTCGATCTTGCGGCGAATGCGCTCAGGGTCGGCTTCACCATCCGTATCTTCGGGATCAATGAAAGACAGGGCCCGCTTCCATTGGAATTCGGCCTCACGCGACCGTCCCACGGCCCAGTAGACATCGCCCAGATGATCATTCACGACCGGATCGACCGGCATCAGCTCAACGGCGCGTTCCATCTGTTCAACAGCCTCGTCATAACGACCCAAACGGAACAAGACCCAGCCCAAGCTGTCGACGATGTAGCCACTGTCCGGGCGGGCTGCCACAGCGCGTTGAATCATGTCCAGCGCTTCATCCAGCTTCTCTTTGCGCTCAACAAGGGAGTAGCCCAGATAATTCAACACCTGCGGCTGATCCGGGTTCAGCTCAAGCGCGCGCCGGAAATCAGCTTCGGCCTGGTCCCACCGCTTCAACCGCTCATGGCTGATGCCACGGGCATAATGCAGGAACCAGTTACCGCCCGCCGCGTTATCGGTCAGCGCAATCGCCGTATCATAGGACGTCACTGCCGCCTGATAGTTTTCCTGACGCCGCTGCAGGTCAGCCAAGGCCACATGCACACCCGGAAGGTCAGGATCCTGCGCCGCCAGATTTTGCAGCACTTCTACGGCAGCATCGGTTTGACCTGAGCGGTCCAGAACCTCGGCCCGGCCCAGCTCGGCCGCGTGGTGATCATTGCTGTCTGCCGGAACCATGCGATAGGCGGCAACTGCCAGATCATATTGCTCCAGTTGATCCAGAAGATCTGCACTCAGCAAAATGGCGTCCACATGATCGGGGCGCAGAAAACTGGCCAACCGTGTGTAAAGAAGAACGTAGTCCGGCGACGCCTCAGCGTTCAACGCGGCCCCAACGGAAAAGAAAATTTCGGCCATACCGTCCTGCGCAGAACGGACATGCGTGAAGGGCAGCGTTTCACCTGCCTCAAGTTGGCTGGTATAGGTTTCTATTGTCGGGTCGCTACCCGCCACAAAGACGTCTTCGAGGAACTGTAAGGCGTCTTCGTTCCGATCCAGCTGAGACAGCACCTCGGTTCGCGCCAAAGCCGCACGACGCGTGAAACGCGCCACCGCACCTTCATTGTCCGCAAAGATCACCTCGGCGCCCTCAAAGTCGCCGATCGAGGCCAATGCCATTGCCTTGTGGTACAACGCAAACTCTTTCAGTCCGTCTTGCGTGGCAACGGTTTCGAACTGTTCCATCGCCTTTGTCATTTCGCCCTGCGCCAAATGAGCCCAGGCGGTCATCAACCCATCCACCAACGGCCCGACACCCTGAGTTTCGGGGTTCCGCGCTAAAAGGACGTCGTATTTGCCATCTACAATCAGATTTGCCGCAATTGCCATACGCGCGGCCTGACTGGGCAGATTTGCCTGTTCGATCTGCTCGGCAACCGGCAAGGCACGATCAACTTCGCCCAACGCCAAACGCGCCACGACAACGCTTTCCAACAGCAGCGGATTTTGGGAATCGAACTTCAGGGCTTGGGCATAATAGCGCTCGGCTGCGGCATAATCACTTTCGTAGATCGCCTGTCGCCCGGCCAGATACGACCCTGCGCCCGAGTCAGAGAACGCCGGAACTGCGACCGACGACATGAGAAGCACGGACAGCGCCGCGCGACGAACCAGGGAAACCACCGAAATCCTGCCTTGCTATCATTGACTGACCATCAAGCTAGGGCTTCGGCTGGCAAGAGGCAATGGCAGAGCCTTCACGACCCTGCCAGTGCCCGCTTTTTTGCTTACATGTTGGGGTAGTTCGGGCCATCCCCACCCTGCGGCGTTGTCCAGGTGATGTTCTGGCTGGGATCCTTGATGTCGCAGGTTTTGCAGTGCACGCAGTTCTGAAAGTTGATGACGAATCGCGGGCCCGCAGTTTCGTCCTCGACAACCTCATATACGCCAGCGGGGCAATAGCGCTGCGCTGGTTCGTCAAACTTGGGCAGGTTGACTTTGACCGGCACCTCGGGGTCGGCCAAACGCAGGTGGCAGGGCTGGCTTTCCTCGTGATTGGTCGCCGCGAAAGACACGTTGGTCAGGCGATCAAATGACAGCACACCATCGGGTTTGGGATAGTCGATGGGCGCGTGCTTACTGGCATCTTCGGTCGAGTCTGCGTCGTTCTTTCCGTGTCCGACCGTCCCGAACATCGAGAAGCCCATGGTATTGGTCCACATGTCCAGACCACCCAACATCAGCGATGCGGTCAGACCCCATTTCGACCAGATCGGCTTGACGTTGCGCACTTTTTTCAGATCGCTGCCGATCGGACCGTCGCGCACATCTGTCTCGTATGCGGTCAACTCGTCACCCGAACGGTCAGCCTTGATCGCGTCATAGGCAGCCTCTGCCGCTGCCTTGCCCGACAGCATCGCATTGTGGTTGCCCTTGATGCGAGGCACGTTGACCATCCCAGCTGAACAGCCCAGCAGTGCCACACCGGGTGCGACCAGCTTCGGCATCGACTGATATCCGCCCTCGGTAATCGCACGCGCACCGTAGGCCACGCGCTTGCCGCCCTTCAGCAGATCGGCAACCATCGGATGGTGCTTGAAGCGCTGGAATTCCATGTAGGGATACAGATGCGGGTTCTTGTAGTTCAGGTGAACCACGAAACCGACATAGACCTGATTGTTTTCAAGATGATAGATGAACGATCCGCCACCCGCGTTGCTGCCCAGCGGCCAGCCCATCGTGTGCGTGACAGAACCTTCTTTGTGCTTGGCCGGGTCGATCTCCCAGATCTCTTTCATGCCAACGCCGTATTTCTGCACGTCCTTACCGGCTTGCAGGTCATATTTGGCGATAACTTCTTTGGACAGCGAGCCGCGCACGCCTTCCGACAGGAAGACATATTTACCATGCAGCTCCATCCCCGGCTCAGTGTTAGGCCCGTACGAGCCGTCAGCTTCCAGGCCAAAGACACCGGCGACAACGCCTTTGACTTCGCCGTTTTCGCCATAGACCAGTTCCGAACACGCCATTCCCGGGAAGATTTCAACGCCAAGCTCTTCGGCCTGCTCTGCCATCCAGCGACAGACATTGCCCATCGAAACGATGTAGTTGCCGTGGTTATTCATCAGCGGCGGCATCGGGAAGTTGGGGATGCGCAGTTTGCCCGCTTCACCCAACATGAAGAAGTTGTCTTCGTGCACGGGCACGTTCAGCGGAGCGCCTTTTTCCTTCCAGTCCGGGATCAGCGCGTCCAGACCACAGGGGTCAAGCACCGCACCCGACAGGATATGCGCGCCAACTTCCGAGCCCTTTTCCAGAACCACGACGTTCAGGTCGGCATCCAGCTGTTTCAGACGGATGGCCGCCGACAGGCCCGCGGGGCCTGCACCCACGATCACCACATCGTATTCCATCGCTTCGCGTTCAATCTCGGCCATCGCGGGCTCCTTAGCTAACTTTCCGAATTGGCGCTTTCTACATGTGGTCGGCGCAATTTTGTTTCACGGCTGATTACATGGTTGCAAAGACCTTGGTCAATCGAAACACGGCGTAACAATGCCGCTATTCGACACTTCAAGCTTCTGGTGTGTCCCCCATCAGATACCTGGGACCGCTACCATTGGATTTTACCCGGTCATCGGGGTTGTAAAGCGCACATTTCGGCAGGCTAAGACACCCGCATCCGATGCACCCATCCAGATTGTCGCGCAACCGCGTCAACGTATCGATTCGTTGATCCAGATGGGCACGAAGCTGAACGCCGATGGCTTTCCAATCCTGCGGTGTCGGCGTACGGTTTCCCGGCAGGACCGACAACACTTCGCGGATTTCCGGCAGGGTCAAACCGAACTGCTGCGCAATCATCACAAAGCTCAACCGCCGAATGTCGGCTCGCTGATAGCGCCGCTGCCCGCCCGAGTTGCGCCAGGGCGATATCAAACCCTGCGCCTCATAATACCGGATAGCCGATACTGCCAACCCGGTACGCTGGGCCAATGCGCCGATTGCCAGCCCTTCTGAAACAGCCATCACATCCTCAAAAAATACCTTGACCTAAAGTTAGGTTTAGAAATTAGCTTGAGTCGGGACAAGCCTAAAAACAGGAGATCCCATGATGGCAACGCTTGAGCATACAAATTTCACAGTCCGCGATCCGCAGGCTTCAGCCGCTTGGATGGAGCAGGTCTTTGATTGGAAAACCCGATGGGAAGGCCCCGCAATTGCAGGTGGTTACACGGTTCATGTCGGATCGGCCCATACTTACCTGGCGCTGTACAAACCGGATGAACCGAAACCTTCGGGCGAAAGCAGCTATGATGTCATTGGCGGCCTCAATCATGTGGGCGTTCTGGTTGAAGATATCGATGCGACCGAAGCCAAGGTTCGAACTGCTGGGTTCGAGCCGCACAACCACGCGGATTATGAACCAGGGCGTCGGTTCTATTTCCGCGACGACAACGGCATCGAATTCGAGGTTGTGCAATATGATTGAGATGATGTGGCTTTACGCCCCTTCCCAGCGATGGCACAGGTCTCGGCACCCTGATCATCGCCACAGACCGCACCCAAAATCCGCACGACGGCGCGAAGTCGCGAATTGATCGCTGTAACCACTGTCACCTCTTGCAATTCACGTGGTATTTGGGTCAGGTAATTGCCAACCTAATATTCGCCCCGACGCTTCTGTGCGGCGGGGCGACTCAATTTATGCGTGGACGTAGAGAGTATGGAAAAGATCCCGATGACGCCTGCGGGCAATGCCGCGCTTGCGGCTGAGCTGAAGAACCTCAAATCCGTTGAACGCCCGGCGATCATCGAGGCGATTGCCTCGGCACGCGAGCTGGGCGACCTGAAGGAAAACGCTGAATATCACTCGGCACGTGAAAAGCAGGGTTTCATCGAAGGCCGCATCAAGGAATTGGAAGGTATCCTGTCGCTGGCCGATGTCATTGACCCGGCAAAGCTGTCCGGTTCTGTTAAGTTTGGCGCAAAGGTGACTCTGGTCGACGAAGACACCGATGAGGAAAAGACCTGGCAGATCGTTGGCGAATACGAAGCCAATATCGAAGCTGGCCTGCTGAACATCAAATCCCCCATCGCTCGTGCCCTGATTGGTAAAGAGGAAGGGGACAGTGTCGAAGTGCGTACCCCCGGTGGCGTGCGTTCTTATGAAATCCTGAGTATCGAGTACACCTAACCGGAGCGCATGAAATGTCCGCGCCCAATCCTGACCCGGAAACCGAAAAACCGACCTCGCTGGGCATTTATGATCGCCCGAAAGCGTCGGCCGTCACTGAAATTGAGATTGCCGCACTGGTGCTCAGCCTGATCTGGCTGGTGGTGTCGGTCGTTTTTCTGGTGCTTCCGGAACAGGGCCAAAACGGTGGCTTTATTGTTACCTTCCTGGCGGTGTTCATGCCCGTGGCCATGATCTGGGTTGCGGCCACGGCAATGCGTGCCAGCCGGGTCATGCGTGAAGAAAGCGCACGGCTGCAAACAGCGATTGATGCCATTCGGCAGGCGTATGTCGCGCAGCAACAGCGGGCCTCTAGTACCTATGAGCCAGCGGTGACGAAAAAGCTGGACGAGATCGCGGCGACCACCCGGAAAACCGAAAATGCGCTGGCGACGTTCTCGACCAAGCGCGCTGCTCCGACTGCAAGATCGGGGCAAGCGCCCGTTCCGGGCGATCAGACCTCACTGGAACTGGGAACGCCTGCGGAAGAGATCGCACCGCCGCTCAGCACCCCGGTCTTTCTACGCGCACTGAACTTTCCAGAAACACAGGATGACACCGAAGGGTTCAATGCACTGCGTGTGGCGCTAAAAGATCGAAAGACAGCGCAAATTGTACAAGCCTCACAGGATGTTCTGACGCTGCTCAGCCAGGAAGGCATCTATATGGATGACCTGCGCCCCGATATGGCCCGGCCAGAAGTCTGGCGCCAATTTGCCCAAGGTACACGTGGTCGCGCGGTTGCCGCGTTGGGGGGCGTGCGCGACAGATCCTCGCTGGCGCTGACCGCAGCACGGATGAAACAGGACCCGATTTTCCGCGATGCAGCCCATCACTTCTTGCGTCGCTTCGACAAGATGATGGCCGAGTTCGAACCCACCGCAAGCGATGCAGAACTGAGCGCGCTGGGTGAAACGCGTACTGCAAGGGCCTTTATGTTGCTGGGCCGTGTGGCCGGAACCTTCGACTAGGACGTTTCCACAGGCCAGGACATCTTTGTCGCGCTGCTAAAGCCGAAGAGGTATTTGAGCGGCCCGGTTTTTTCCTCACCCACTGGCCGGAATCCTTCGCGCTCGTACAAAGCGCGTGCACGCGGGTTTGTATCGATCACATCCAGCTGAACCTCTGACATGCCCTGGCCTCTGGCCTCTTGTTTAATAGCATTCAAAAGGGCCGTACCCACACCTTTGCCACGGGCATCAGCGGCGACAAATATGCCATCCATCTGAAATACCCCCGGTTTCAGTTCACGTTCCAGCAGGCTTAATATGCAGGCGCGCCACACTGCCCCGAACCAGCCATAGGTTCCCGCAAGATCAGACATACTGCCACCGGCCAAACCGCCATCGCGCGTTTTGAACCCTGCCAGCCCCAACATACGGCCTGTTTCATCTCGCGCGACGAGCGCGAAATTCGGGTTCAAAGCGATTTCAAAGAAAGCCAAACCTTTTTCATCTGGCCCCATGACCTTGTACAGCTTGGGCGAGAACGCCTGCCAGAACAGCGCCGCTGCATGCAAGCGTTCGTGATCAGCAAAGCCTGATGAAATCGCAATGGTCAAATACCAAAGCTCCCATACGGAATGAAACGCACTGTATCGCCCGGTTTGATGTGCCGCGCACCATCTTCGATTTCAACCAGTCCTTCGGCCCAGCTGAGCCCGCTGATCCGGCCCGAGCCTTCCGAATGAAACACTTCGACCCTCCCATTTCGCACCCTTGCACGCAGGTATTCACGGCGGCCAGGTTTTTTGCTTTTCTCAAAGGCGGCCGGAACCTCAAACCCTTGCGGTTCCGCCCAGCCTTCGCCCGACATCAGGCCCAGAGCGGGGCGTGCAAAGATCAGGGTGCAGACCATGGCAGCCACCGGGTTGCCCGGAAGGCCAAACACCGGCACGCCTGCCCACAAACCCAAAGCCAGCGGGCGCCCCGGCTTTAACGCGATCCGCCAGTGCTGCATCGCCCCCGCCTCTTGCAACAGGGCGGACACATGATCTTCATCGCCTGCTGATGCGCCTCCGCTGGTCAGGATCACATCAGCCTGTGCTGAGGCTTGGTCCAACCGGTCCCGCAAAGCATTCCGATCATCTGCAACACGCCCCATGTCAACAGGCACAAATCCCATGCGTTCGATCAACGAAAGCAGCATCGGGCGGTTGGCATCGAAAATCTGTCCCGGACCTGCGCTTTCTCCGGGTTCGATCAACTCATCACCGGTCGAGACCACCGCCACACACAACGGCTGACGCACATTCACCTGCGCGATACCCACAGCAGACAGCAACGCGAGATCGGCAGGAGTCAACCGACGCCCGGCGGGCAAAGCCACATCACCTGCCATCACATCTTCACCCCCGCGCCGCGTGTTCGCGCCTTTTTTCAGCGGACCGCGGAAGGCAATATGCCCGTCTTTGACCGTGACATCCTCTTCCAGAATAACCGTATCCACACCATCAGGCAGTGCTGCGCCCGTCAGGACACGCAAAGCCCGACCTTCGGGGACTGAACCGTCAAACGGTATTCCCGCCGCCGCGCGCCCATCAATCAACGGCATGACCTGCGTGCCATCCGGGACGGGACCCGCAAACCCGAACCCGTCCACTGCCGTGTTAGGCTGGGGCGGATTTGAGCGTTGGGCGATCACATCCTCGGCCAGAATGCGGCCACTTGCCTTGGACAGCTCAAGCGTTTCCACTGACGTGATCGAATGCAATCTGTCGCGCAGATAGGCCAATGCCTCGTCTACAGGTGTCCACTCCACCCCGGCAGGCAACGCGAAACAATCGTTTCGCAATGGCGGCGGGGCTATGTTCGGCTTGTCCTGAGCTACACCCAATATCCAACCTTCCTCTGCCGCTGAGACATTCAATTGCGCATCCAACTCCTGCTCTGTCAAACGTGACAGAGTCAAGGCGACCTGTTCGACCTGCCAGGCATCCTTGATCTGCCCCGCTGGCGACGCTCCAAGGGTCAGAGACGGCCAGATCTCTACAAAGGCAACCGGTTTGTCCAACGGCTCAAACGGCCAGACCGCGATCTTCCCCGCAAACCGACGGCGGAGGCGGTTCAGAACCGGCAGCCCCATCATCACCTGCCCGCCAACAGCCCCCGCACCTGCCATCTGCCAGCAGGTGAAGCTGCCCTTGGCCAGGGTTTCTACAACGCGACGGTCCGGGAAAGGGTTGGAATAGTCGGTTTTCCTGCGCGGCAGACCATTGATGTCACGACGCAAACCGTTCATCCAGAACGGGCCTTTTCCGCCAAACTTCAGGTTAATCCGGCCTGCCAGATCAAAACGGTTGTTCGCCTTGGGTGTGTCCTCGACATGCCCTTCGAACCAATCCCACAAAGCCAGTGGATCGTCTGCACTCGTCATCGCCCGGGCAAACCCTGCCGGATAGCCAAACGGGAAATCAAACCCCAAAAACAGGCGACGACCGACCTCAAGCTCGGTACGGATCAGAGCCTCAAGCCACTTTTCGGCGACCATCCTGTTGCGCTGGTATTCAGGCTGCAAAACGTGCCCTTCGCGCGCAGTACAGGCCCAAATTGCATCTTTGCGCGGGGTCGGCCCGGTGTCGTTTCCACCAGACCAATCCACCATGGCAAAGGTCTGGAACAAGCTCACAAACCGACCTCTTTCAGAATGAAGTCCGCGATCGCTGCCGTGTCATTCAGATCAAGAACCGGGCGATCCAAGTCCAGCGGAATGTCACTGGCCACTGCCCTAATGGTCGCGTTCTCGGGGGCCATAAGCGCATGGCCCGCCACAGCGCGGAAAGCTTCGACCTTTGGGTGATCTTCGCGCTTGAAACCTTCAATAAGCACCAGATCAACCGGTGAAAGCCGGGCCAAAAGATCGGCCAAAGGTGGCTCTGGCGTGCCGCGCAGCTCTTGCATCACGGCAATTCGCTGACCTGAGGCAAGCAGCACTTCGCTGGCCCCAGCCATGCGGTGGCGATGACTGTCGGTGCCGGGTTGATCCACATCGACACTGTGATGCGCATGTTTGACAGTCGACACCGTAAAGCCCCGGCCTGTGATCTCGGCCACCAGCCGTTCCATCAGTCCGGTTTTGCCAGCATTCTTCCAGCCAGTGACGCCAAAGACCCTCATGCCTGCTCCAACAATGTTCGGGCGCGATCCAGATCTTCGGGCGTATTGACGTTGAAGAACGGGTCAAACGGGTCGGCATCGAACAAAGCCTCTCGCCCATCATGTTTATCGGTCCACAGCACCACCTTGCGCAGCCCATCCGTCAGCGCCTCTCGCAGATCATCGCGCAGCGCGACTGGCCAGAGGCCAAAGGTCGGATGCCGGTTGACCCGTTTGCCGCCGCCAGATTTCAGCGCCTCGTCGCCGTTGCGCGGAGTCGTCGCCAAAACCAGAGGGTGCACCTGCCCCTCTGCCGCATCTTGCAATCGCACCACTAAATCGCGTGGGAAGAACGGCGTGTCAGCAGCAGCGGTCACAATGCTGCCCGCGCCTTGTTCTGCCGCCCAATCGAGCCCGGCCAGCACCCCGGCCAAAGGCCCCGCGAACCCTTCGATTGTGTCAGGAAGCACAGTCAGGTTCAGGTCGGAAAACCGCTCGGGGTCGCCATTGGCATTCAGAGCCAGCCCACTGACCTGTGGGGACAGGCGTTCGATCACATGAGAGATCAAGCTTTGCCCATCGATCTGCAACAGGCCCTTGTCACCGCCGCCCATCCGGGTCGCCTGTCCTCCTGCGAGGATGATGCCCAGAGGTTTTTTTATCTTATCACTCATTGGCACTCTTCCGACGATGTTTTTTTTCCTCGACCGCTACGGTTGACGGGTCCACGTCGCGCAGCAGGCGGTCCTCGCCCGACAGGCAGACAAAGCGCTGTCCGCGCATCCGGCCGATTAGGGTCAGGCCAACCTCGCGCGCGATCTCGACGCCCCAAGCGGTGAAACCCGAACGAGACGCTAATACAGGGATACCCATCATAGCCGTTTTGATCACCATCTCGGATGTCAGGCGACCGGTGGTGTAAAGGATCTTGTCCGCCGCACCTTCGCCTTCGGACAACATCCAACCTGCGATCTTGTCAACGGCGTTGTGGCGGCCCACGTCCTCCATATAGACCAGCGGGCGGTTTTCGCGGCACAGGACCGTGCCGTGAATTGCGCCCGCCTCAAGATACAGCGACGGCGTGCGATTGATCTTGGATGCCAGATCGTAGAGCCATGAGGTCCGCACCTGAACCTGCGGCAATTGCACGTCCTCAAGCCCCTCCATCATGTCGCCGAACACCGTTCCAACGGCGCACCCACTGGTGCGTGTCTTTTTCTTCAGCTTGTCCTCATACGATGTCTCACGCGCTGTTCGCACAACAACGGTCTCAAGATCGTCGTCGTAGTCCACGCGGGTAATCTCATCATCCGCCAACAGCATCCCCTGGTTGCGCAGAAAGCCCAGCGCCAGATATTCGGGATAGTCGCCGATTGTCATCGCCGTCACGATTTCCTGGGAATTGAGGAAAATCGTCAACGGGCGTTCTTCGACCACCGAGATCTGGCTGGCCTCGCCGTTCTGGTCTGTGCCCTCGACCGCTCGGGTCAGGCGAGCAGCGCCCGGATCAGGGGCGATAAGATAGTCCGACAGGTCGAATTTCGTGGCCAATTGCAACCCCTTCCCAAGACAGTTACTGCTGCTGGCGTCACCATAGGATTTAGCCATGGCCGCTGCCACATCCAAGTCATACTTCTGGAAAGGTTTTCGGGACGGGACGCCTTTTGTCTTTGTCGCTGTCCCTTTTGGCCTGTTGTTCGGCGTTTTCGCGACCGAAGCCGGGTTGGATATTGTTCAAACCATCGCCTTTTCGGCCACCGTTTTTGCCGGAGCCGCCCAGTTCACGGCGCTGCAACTTTTACAGGATCAAACTCCAACAATAATCGTGTTGATCTCGGCACTGGCCGTGAACCTGAGGGTGGCGATGTATTCCGCGTCGCTCACGCCCTATCTGGGTGCGGCCCCACTTTGGCAGCGCGCCTGTGCCGCCTACCTGATCGTCGATCAGTCTTATGCCTGTTCGATTGTGCGGTTCGAGAAAGAACCTGACCTGACGATCCCACAGCGCATGGCATATTTTTTCGGCTCGGTTACACCGATCACGCCGCTTTGGATCTTGGCGACCATCATCGGCGCTGTCCTAGGGGCACAAATCCCGGAAAGCTGGGCGTTGGATTTTGCTCTGCCGATTACTTTTCTGGCCATGGTCGGTCCGATGATGCGCACCCTGGCACATGTAATTGCGGCCCTGGTCGCCATAGTCGTCGCGCTTCTGACGGTGGGTGTGCCGTACAATCTGGGTCTGTTGATTGCCGGGATGGCCGGGATGATGGCCGGTGCACAAGCCGAACTGATGCTGGAACGGAGGTCGCCGTCATGACCCAGATCGACCCGACCACCATGTGGATCATTATTGTGGGCCTGGCAGTGGGCAGTTACGCACTGCGCTTTACCTTTATCGGGCTTGTGGGCGATCGCCCTATGCCGCCCTGGCTGCTGCGGCATCTGCGTTATACGGCTGTTGCGATTATACCCGCACTGATCACACCATTGGTGGTGTGGCCTTCTGCGACCGGCGGGCAACCGGATATCCCCCGAATGTCGGCGGCGGCGGTTGCGTTGCTTGTGGGTCTGATCAGCAAGAACGTCCTGGCGGCTATCTTTTCAGGGGCCGCCACGCTTTACGGACTGCTCTATCTACTGACTTGAACCTGCGTCCAACTGATTGAGAAGCGCGTTGTTTGCAGCCAACCCTTTTTGCAGATCGGCATCGTCATTTTCGCGATATTCCTGCGTTACGACACCTGGAATCTGCCCAAATTGATCGGAAAGTTTTACCGGGCTGAAAGTGACATCGATCTGTTCAAATCCGGGAACTTGCTGCAACAGACGGGCCGTTGAATTCGCGCAAAACGCGCTGGAAACCGGACCGCTCTGCTTGGCAAGTTGATACGCTATCTCTGCCTGCTGCGGCGTGACAATCAGCGTCTGGATGCGTGCATAATGGCTCTCGCGAGCATGTGAACTTCGATACGCGCGTTCAACAGCCGGTGTTATTCCGTAAAGAACATCGTTCCTCAAAGGGACGACATCAGCTCGAAACGACCCCGCCGGATCAAAGATCACACGTTCGCTTGCGCCAATCATCAAAGAGGTGTGCGCGCCAGAACCGGTGCGCGTATTGATCATTGTGTACAGCGTCAGCGTGGACGGCCCGGGATCGCTATAAGACCTCGAGACAATCTCCGCCTGGTCGGCTTGCGGACGATTAGAGCCCGCACAGCCCGCAACGGTTGCCACCAAAAGGCAGGCGATCAAAATCCTGAGCAAAGTTGCCCCCGATTTGTTTAGGAGGCGAAGACCGCCAGGAACAGGCACAAAAAGGCAATCGCAACCACGCACCATGTGGTGGCTTTGATGAAACCGTTGAAAGTTTTGGTTTGGACGGTGATGTCCATTTCGCCGTGCTTATGTTCAGCCATGAGTCTCAGAATCCCAGTTCGCGTGTTTGATCTGTTGGATAATAGAAAACCAGACGCCTGTCACCACGTCATTCGCGCGCAGGGTATACTTACCTGAGGATCGAGCACCCCGGATACCCAAACCCCCACCGCCACGGCAAGCCGCTGCATGGCCCACCGCCGAATCGAACGGCACCATACATCGCATCCGCAGTGATCGCGTGCACGTCACGGATTTGCTTGGGTGTCATCTCGTAACGCTCGCCATAATGTTCAGCGTAACGATTTCCGTGTTCCACCACACAAGCATGCAGGGCATCATCCGCTGCAAGACGCGCGTCATAGCTTTCCTCTGCCGTCACCGCGCCGCCCGCGTTGTGATAGGCTTGGTCATGGGTCACGCAACAATATTCCCATGGCGGGTGCTCTTCATACAGCTCACCGACTTGGGGGAACTGCTCGGCGACCCAGCGCCAACTGGCCGACAGTCCGCCCGAACAGCCGTCGGTTTCGAACGCGGTCAACTCGGCGCTTAGACTTTGGTCCACAAGGGCACGGTGCGACGGCAGCTCAAAACTGCGCATCAGATCCTGAGACAAGGCAGGCAGCGGCAGCAATGATACGAATAATGCTAAATTAAGGGCTTTCATCACGCATTGCCTCGGTATCGACCTGCAATCCAAACGTTGTTGCCAGCCACAGCAACAATCGCTCACCTGGCCCCATTTCAGCACGCACGCGCAGAACTTCGTTAGACATGGCCGGGCGGTCGGTGATCAACCCGTCTACACCCATCGAGGCCATTTTGGACATCTGCAACGGATCATTCACCGTCCAGACATAGATATCCTTGTCTGCGTCCTGCACCTTTCGGATCAGCCCCGGTGTCACCATCCCTGCATTGACCGCGACGAATTCACCTTCCAGGCCCGACAGGTCCCCAACGGCAGTGGCCGCCAACACGCCAGACCGCCAGTCGGGGCGCAGCTTCTTCATCTTTTGCACGGCTGGGTATTTCAGCGACATTGTGGCAATGTCGTCCTGCATCCCCAGCTCTTCCACCAGGTTGATCACCCGATTTTCCAGATCGACATCGTGACCATAATATTTCAGTTCAATCAGAACCTTGGATTTGCCCTTGGCCGCTTCCAGCACCTCGCGCAGGGTCGGTGTGCGTTCCGAGGCATATTCCGGTCCAAACCAGCTGCCAATATCGATGTCGGCTACGTCCTCCATGGTGGCGTCCCAGACCTTCAGGTTGACGCCCGCCAGCTTCATGAAATCGCTGTCATGGGCCACGATGACTTCATCATCGGCCGTTTCCTGCACGTCGATCTCGACCCAATCCGCGCCATCCTCAATGGCTTTCAGAACTGCGGCCATGGTGTTTTCAGGCCGTATGGCCGCAGCGCCCCGGTGGCCTATCACCTCGGCATGATCCGGCGCCTGCACACGTTCCAGCAGGCCCTGCCCGAACCAAAGGCCAATACCCAATGCGGCCAGAGCCGCTGCGACAGTTACAAACACGGGCGCGCGGATTTTCCTGGGTTCAGGGTGAGCAACTTCCTTGGCGTCTGAATCAAAAAACCCATCCAGCAAAACGGCAAGTGCGCCCAACGCAGTCGCCGCCAGAACCAACCCCGCCAAAGACCAAAGCCCTGCGATGATTAGGCTAAAGATCAAGGCAAGCTTTAGGCTGCCGCCTTCCTGTATCGGTACCAGCGCAAACAAAAGACTGGCCACCCCTGCGATCAAAGCCGCAATAACAAGCCGCGTCGCCAGCCACAGGGCAAGTTCGACCTTCAATCGCCCACGCTGACCTTCCATCCTCTGCTCGCTTTGCGAGAAAGCCACTTGAGGCGACGCACCTTCAAACAGCACCAGATGCAGCGCCAGCGCCCAACCGGACAGACGCCGGATCAAAACCCAAGCCAACGCCAGAACCACCAATCCGATGAGGACCACCGCCACCTGAAAGGCGGGCGGATGGAAGGTCAGGTAGTAGTTGATGTCATATTCCGTCAACGTCCACCAAGCGATCAGCCCTGCAACGGCCACAAATGGCAGGGCAAGCAGCAAGACGCGTAGAATAAAACGCACCGCAAACCCAAACAGCGCCGGAAAGCGGGACAGGTTCAATGCGAGCGCCGCGCTTCCAGCGCGCCAAGGGTCGCTTTCGCCCATGCGCAAGGACCCGGCCATAACCGAGAACACAAAGACCTCAGCCAGCAAAAACAGGCTGAGCACTGCGATACCCGCGATGAACCCGGCCGGAGACAGCAGGAACATTGCAATGTCCTGATCCGTCAGCGCCGTCTGATCCGACAAAGACACAGCCAGGTTGACCGCCACTGCGACACCCGGCGCAATCAACGCCATCAGCAGCAGGCGCACCGCAATATAGATCGGGACAAAGACTGTACGCCGGGCCCATGCCCCGGCATAGGCATGTGAAACGGCTTGAAAAAATCTGCTCACGCTGTGGCCTCCGAAATGATGCATTCATTCAAAGGCGCGCAAGCGTGAATTGCAAGTCAGCTGTCTTCCAGATCGGCCGCCAAACGGAACCCGATACGGTTGGCGGGTTTGTCTTCAACCGATTTGGGCAATGCGCGCAGCATCACGTTCAACTGGCTGACATGTTGCACCAATTGCGTGCGGGCCCCTGCCCCGTCCGAACCATAGAACGTGATCATATCGGGGTCGAAATATCCCATGCCTTCGATCCGCATCACGCCGGCATCCCCACCGGTAAAGCCCATTGCGACCTCGTGGTCGCCATCCAGCGTCTTTTCAAAGTTCTGGATGTACATGATCAGTCGCTCATAAGCCCATTGGGCGGGGCTTTTGGTTTCAACCGGCTTGTTCAATGGCTCAGGCAGGGTTTTAGTGCCGGATTCAGCATTTGGATCGGCATGAACCTCATGGCATCGTGGCAAGGCGGCGGCTTCGGCGGCCTCGGCCGAGGTTTCAATCTGGTCCTGCATTCTTTTCTACCTTTTGCGCTGATACAGCCAAGCCCCGTCCGCGCGTTGCGTCCGGATCACAGCGTCAATGTGGTAGAGATGATTCATATGTGCAACCGCCTCGACCAGTGCGAGGCCGTATTCGCCCTCGCGGATCGTGCGCTTGAACAGTGGAAGGAAACAGTCGGCCGCAGCTTTGGGTTCGTCCAGATGGTCCAGCAGACGCTCCAACGCGCTATGGTGATTCTCGATCAACTGCTTCATGCGCAGCGGCAGCCCCGTAAAGGGCAGCTTATGCCCACCCAGTACCAGATGATCAGGCCGGGCCAGTATCTGAAGTCGCTCGCACGCCTCCATCCAGGCCGAAACCGGATCGGCCATGGGCTCGGTTGCATAGACACCCAGATTGGGGCTGATCGAGCTGAGGATCTGATCACCGCTGAGGACCAGATTGTCGTCGCGGCTCCAGAAAGTGGCGTGTTCCGGGGCGTGGCCATTGCCCATATGCACATCCCAGTCCCGCCCGCCCATGCGGATCACGTCGCCCTGCTGTATGCGCGTAAAGCCCAGCGGCATGGGATAGACCGTATCGGCAAAATTGAAGGGGCGATCGTTCATCCGTGCGGTCAGCACCTCGGGCGCCATACCCGCGCTGAGATAGAAATCCAAGGTCTCCTGCGGCCAGGTTTCCTGAACATCCAGCGTAAGCATCCGGGCAAACAGCCACGAAGTGCGACTTGTGACCAGCTCCGCCCCGTGTTCCGACTGAAACCATCCGGCATTGCCGACATGATCGGGATGGTGGTGGGTCACGATCACCCGTCTGATTGGCTTGCCTGCCAAAGGGCCACTCATCAGGGTTTCCCAGATGCGCCGCGTCTTGTTCGAAGACAAGCCGGTGTCGATCACCGTCCAACTGTCGCCGTCATCCAGAGCGTAGATATTGACGTGATCCAGAGCCATCGGCAGGGGTAGACGCATCCACAAAACCCCCTCGGCAATCTGGATGGCTTCGCCTGTCGCGGGAGGTTCGTCCCACGGATATCTGATTCCCAAAACGCGATCCCCGTCCATCAGGCGGCCAACTCATCCAGGCTGAGCGCGAACAGACTATCCGCCCCGCTTTGCACCCGCGCCAGAAGACCCGAATGTTCCGGCAACAAGGCGTAGATATAGTATCGCGCCAACTTGGCCCGTGGTCCATCCGGATCGGCCAGAGCTGCGGTCAGGTGGTAATGCCCGCCCAACACCCGGGCAAACGCCTGCAAATAAGCTGTTGCGCCTGCAAAGCGGTCATTCATATCACTCTGCGCCACCAGCCACTCGGTCGCTTCGCGCAGGGTCTCGCTGGCTTCCCAGACCGGACCGGCCAAATCGGGCATTGTTGCCCGGGCGCGCTCGGCCTGATCTTCGATCTCGTCCAGAAGGTTCGATGCGGCCTCGCCCCCGTCCATCATCTTGCGTGCAACAAGGTCCATGGCCTGAATGCCGTCGGTGCCTTCATAAATCGCCGTGACGCGTACATCGCGCGAATACTGGGCCGCGCCGGTTTCTTCAATGAACCCCATGCCGCCATGCACCTGCACCCCGGTTTCTGCCACACGAATACCGGTGCGCGCGCCGAAGGACTTGGCGATTGGCGTCAGCAACGCCGCACGCGCAGCCCAATCGGCGTCGTCAGTTGCTTTCGCCATATCAATTGCGGTTGCGTTGGCCAGCAATATCGCGCGCGCCGCAAATATGTCAGCCCGCATATCCATGATCATGCGGCGCACGTCGGCGTGATCTATGATCGTACCCGAGGGCGTCCTGCCCTGTTTGCGGTCCATCGCATAGGCCAATGCGTGCTGATAAGCGCCTTCCGCAACGCCAACACCCTGACCGCCAACACCCAGACGCGCATTGTTCATCATGGTAAACATCGCAGCCATGCCACCGTGTTCCGCGCCGACGAGCCAGCCTTTGGCCCCGTCATATTGCATCACACAGGTGGGTGAGCCGTGCAGCCCCATTTTATGCTCAACCGAAACCACTTTCAGATCATTGGCCACGCCCGGTTTGCCATCCGCATCAGGGATGTATTTCGGCACCAGGAACAACGAAATACCCTTTGTGCCCGGCACGCCATCCGGCAGGCGGGCCAGAACCAGATGGCAGATGTTATCGGCAAAATCGTTGTCGCCCCAGGAAATGAAAATCTTCTGCCCGGTTACCGAATATGTGCCGTCACCATTTGGTTCCGCTTTCGAGGTCAACGCACCCACATCCGATCCGGCCTGTGCCTCGGTCAGGTTCATGGTGGCCGACCATTCGCCAGAGATCATCTTAGGCAGATACAGGGCCTTCAATTCGTCGCTGGCGTGATGCTCCAACGCTTCAATCTGGCCCTGTGCCATCAGCGGTGCCAGTTGCAACGACAGGCACGAGGCGCTCATCATCTCGTTCACAGCAGTGGTGACAGTCATCGGCAGGCCCATACCGCCATATTGAGGGTCGGCGCTGATCCCGACCCAGCCACCTTCGGCAATCGCTTTCCAACCGCCCGCGTACCCCGGAGAGCTGCGCAGCACACCATTCTCAAGCCGCGCAGGCTCCAAATCACCGGCGCGTTGCAACGGGGCCAGAACCTCTTCGCACATCTTGCCCGCCTCGGACAGGATGGCGCTGACGACATCGGCGCTGGCATCCGCGAATGCTTCGGTGGCGGAGACCTGGTCGAACCCGACCACATGGTCCAGCAGAAATTGGAAATCTGAGATTGGGGCGCGGTAGGGCATGACAACTCTCGAACGTCTAGAGGATCAGAATACATCGGCGGGCTTGGAATCAAACGCAAGCGCCGGTAAGCGTGTTGGTCTGAACCGATTACGTACTCTCCCAAATATTTCAGGCAACCAAAACGCGGCGTCACCAGATATGATCTCATCCGGCACTCAGGAATTGACGGCGAATCCCGACGGAATCGAACGGGCGGCGGACTTGCTGCGTCAGGGCCTTCTGGTCGCCCTGCCGACCGAGACAGTCTATGGACTGGGCGGCGATGCGCGCAATGGCCAGGCGGTCGCGTCGATTTACGAGGCCAAGGGGCGACCCAGCTTCAACCCGCTGATCGCCCATGTCGCCTCGGTCAGCGCAGCGCAAAGGTTTGTGCAATGGTTAGATCAGGCCGAGCAATTGGCTCAAGCTTTCTGGCCCGGTCCACTAACACTTGTTCTGCCATTACGCGAAGGGCACGGAATATCCGCGCTTGTAACGGCGGGGTTGGACACGTTGGCGGTTCGCGTACCCGCGCATCCCACCGCACGAGCTTTGTTGGCTGCGTTTGATGGGCCGGTCGCTGCGCCTTCGGCAAATCCGTCAGGTCTGATCAGCCCCACAACAGCCGATCATGTATGGGCGGGCCTGGGTGGCAAGATCGCTGCAGTATTAGATGCCGGACCGTGCGGCGTTGGGCTGGAATCCACCATCGTCGGACTGGCCGGAGAACCTACCTTGCTGCGTCCCGGCGGGGTCGCTCTGGAACAGATCGAACAGGAACTGGGGGTGCATCTGCACGTGCATCAGTCCGGTGATCTTCTGACTGCTCCGGGTCAGCTTCAATCGCATTACGCGCCGGACGCGCCAGTCCGCCTGAATGCCGTGTCGCGTCACGGCGAGGAGGTCTTGCTGGGCTTTGGACCGGTGGATTGTGATCTGAATCTGTCGGTGAACGCCAACCTGACCGAGGCCGCTGCGAACCTCTTTGCATCCCTGCATGAGCTGAACAAGTCCGGGCGACCGATTGCGGTTTCTCCGATTCCAGATGCCGGGCTTGGTGCGGCCATCAACGACCGATTGCGCCGCGCTGCAGCGCCACGCAATAGCTGATCAGGCGCGACCAGCGCTGGCGGACAAAGTCAAAGGGTCCACGCCCAAAGTGGCCAAAGCGGCTTCCCATTTCTCATCATCGGGCACATCAAAAACCAGCTTTGATGTTGCTTCAGTGGTCAGCCAGCCATTCATGGCGATTTCATCTTCCAGCTGCCCCGGACCCCAGCCGGAATAGCCCAGCGCCAACATCGAATTCAGTGGCCCTGCCCCCGAAGCAAGGTCTTCCAGAACATCCAGTGTAGCAGTCATGCTGAATTCTTCCGAAATCTGCATCGAATGAAGGTTAGCTTCATAGTCGGCGCTGTGCAGAACAAAGCCGCGCGACATTTCAACGGGACCCCCAAAATGTACCAATCGCTCGCCAACAACCGGAATACGACACGCGATGTCCAATTGGCTAAGCAAAGTCTTTATTCGCAGATCCGAGGGTTTGTTGATGATCAGCCCCATCGCGCCGTCATCGCCATAGCTGCACATATAAACCACCGAATGGTCGAATCGCGGATCGCCCATACCGGGCATCGCAATCAACAGTTTTCCGGTCAGATCCATGGGCCGCCATCTCTTTCTCAATTACGTCAACAATGGCCCCGCCACCCCTGTGTTTGCAAGAGAACAACGGGTAATTCGACAGATTTCATTGCAGTGACCGGATCGTGACTTGGAATCCGGCCCCAGCCCGCGCATGTATGGTGTATGAAGATGTCGATCAAATCCACAGCCGCCGTTGCGTTTGCTTGCCTGACCCTATCCTCTCCTGCCACCGCGCAGAGTTTGGATGGAGTGGTGCAACTGGATGTTCTGGATGGCGGTCGAACCGCAAACGGCACCTATCTGAGCGCGTTGAAGCTGACCCTGAAGGACGGCTGGAAAACCTATTGGCGGGCGCCCGGTGATGCGGGCATCCCACCCCAGTTCGATTGGAAACGCTCAAGCAACGTTGGACATGTGGACATCACCTGGCCCGCGCCCGAGATTTTTGACCAGAATGGCTTGCAGTCGATCGGCTATGAAAACCAGCTGATCCTGCCGATTGAAATTACACCGCGAAACCCTGCGAAACCCGTCCGCCTGCAAGGTGAGATGGACCTGGGCGTTTGCAAGGACGTGTGCATCCCCGAACGTCTGGATTTTGACCACACGCTGGACGGTGATGCCGGTCGCAACCCCGCAATTGCTGCGGCTATGGCGCAACGCCCCTACTCAGCACAAGAAGCCCGGGTGAGCAAAGCCACCTGTAACCTAACTCCGACGCAGGACGGAATACAGATCGAGGCTCGGGTGACGATGCCCTCTGCAGGGGGGCGCGAAGTCGCTGTGATCGAGCCGGGAAATCCTGTTCTCTGGGCCTCGCAGCCGGTCTCACAGCGCGAAGGCGATACGTTGGTGGCACAATCCGAAATCGTAAACGCATCAGGCGCGCCGTTTGCGTTGGACCGGTCCGAGATTAGGATCACCGTTCTGGGTGCCAATCACGCGGTCGATATTCTGGGCTGCAGCGCGGGCTGAGCTTGTGACCCGAACTCCTAAGATCGGTGCCTTGGCAGTTGTTCTGCATCAGGATCAGGTTCTTCTGGTGCAACGCAGCAAACAGCCAGATGCCGGTTTGTGGGGCTTTCCGGGCGGCCATGTGGAATGGGGTGAAACCGTTCTGAAAGCCGCGCAACGTGAGTTGCAGGAGGAAACCTCGGTGATCGCAGAGCCGTTGCACTACCTGAAAAATCTGGACTTGCTGCGAAGCGATCCACAAGGTCAGGTCTTGTCTCATTATCTTCTGGTCGGTGTTGCCTGCCAGTATCTCTCAGGCACGCCCAAGGCCGGTGATGATGCGCTGGATGCACGTTGGTTTCCGATTGACCAGATACGCAAGGGCGACCTGCCGACGAGCGCACGGGTTGTCGATCTTATGGAATATGCTTTGTGCGCGGGTTAAACACCTGCTGACCGGCTGAGCCGCCCGTAGAGCAATCCGGACAACAATACGCTTAGTCCCAGAATCGGCACGGCCCCGGCCAGAAATGCGCCCAGCCCCAATTGCAAAGCTGCAATTCCTTCTGCACCGGGGTAAAGACCCTGCAACACTCCAAGCGGCGCGCCGGTGACAGCGGGCCAGACCATCGTCAAACCAAACCAAATCGCCAATACAGCGCCTGTGCTTATCAATGCCACCCGAACCACCCGATCTGGCGCGCGCGCGGCGCGGCGCATGGCGGTCATTGGACGCGCAAAATCGTTTAGAATGGCCAGCAGGGCAGGCACGAGGATCAGGACCAGCAACATCCCAAATCCTAGCCCATAGACCAGAGTGATCACGGTCGGCTTAAGGAACTGCGCCTGCTGCGATCCCTCATAAAGCAGCGGCGCAAGTCCAAGAACCGTGGTCAGCGTGGTCAGCATAACGGGCCGCAACCTGTCGGCTGTGCCCTCGACAATTGACGGCACCAGACCCCGGTCCTGCTGATACCCATCTATCGTTGTCACCAGAACAATCGAGTCGTTGATTATGATACCGGTCATTCCAAGCAATCCAACCACCGTGAACATGCTAAGCGGCACATCCCAGATGTAATGACCCCAGATCGCCCCAACGAGGCCAAAGGGGATGATCGCCATGACCACCAAGGGCCTCGACCAACTTGCAAACACCCAGGCCAGCACAAGGTAGATTCCGGTCAGACACAGGATCAGCCCGGTGCGCGCTTCGGCCAAGAATTCGTTCTCCTGCTCGCTCAGACCCGACATACGCCATTCGACCTGACGTTCGGCAGCAAGGTTGGGTAGAATCTCGTCCTGCATCACACGTTCGATTTCAGCTGCACGCGCCGGGTTGTCCTCGGAAATATCACCTGTGACCGAAACCACCCTGAGGCCATTCTCGCGCCGGACGATGGAAAACCCGGTTTTGCGTTCGACGGAAACGATGTCGGCCAGCGGCACATAAACCCCATCCGGTGAACGCATCAGAGTACGTTCAAGGAAATCTGCCGTCAGCTCGCCCTCGGGCAATTCAACCCGAATTTCAGTGCTGCGCGGGCCATCGGGGAAGGTGGCTGCCTCGATCCCGTTCAGGCGGTTGCGCAACGCGCGGCCCAGCGTTTCGATCCGAAAGCCCAGGGCCTGCCCCTGTGCCGTAAGATCCAGAATGAACTCTTCCTTGTCATAGGCCAGAGTGTCTTCCAGCGCCGAAACCTCGGGGAATTTCGACAATGCGGTCTTCAGATCTTCTGACGCCGCCTTCAGGACATTCACGTCAGAACCATAGAATTGTACGTCAATGGCGTCGCCGCCGGGGCCGGACCGCCAGCCCCGGAAAGTCAACACTTCGACATTCGGGTGCCGTGGAACGAAGTCCTGCAATTCGCCCACAAACTCAAAACTGGAATAGGGCCGCAGGTCGGCATCAATCAATTCGATCGAAATCCCGCCCAGCACGCTGCCGTCTTTGCCGTCTGCCGCCGCCAATCCACGGCCCGCGGTGCCCCCGACCTCGGCCAGAACAAATTCAATCGGATTCTGGCCATAGCGTTCTTCATAAATCTGGCCCAGCTCGTCGGTGGCGTCCTGCAAAATGCGCATCATTTCCAGCGTATCCGACCGAGTCGAGCCTTCGCGCATGATGAACCCGCCACTGACTGAGCTACGTTCAGGCGCGTTGAAAAATCGCCAGTTCACATCGCCACGGATGAACAACGCAACCTGACTGGCCAGAATAGCGATCATCAAAGCCACAACAACGTATCGCGCCCAGATTACCCAGGCGATCAACGGACGGAACAAGTGGTCCCGCACCCAGCGGAAGCCCCGGTTTACGACACGGTTCGGTAGATCGTACCAGTGTTCCTTGGCGGAATGCGCAATCGCGTGCGCCATATGGTTGGGCAGAATAAGAAAGCATTCAACCAGCGACGCAATAAGAACCGCAATCACCGTGAAAGGAATATCGCGGATAAGCTCTCCGAACCGACCACCCACCAGAGTCAGACCAAAGAACGCAATCACTGTCGTGACGGTCGCTGCAAGAACCGGCATCGCCATGCGCCTGGCCGCACGTTCAGCCGCCACCACAGGCGGCTCGCCCAGACGACGGGCGCGGAAATCGGCGTGTTCGCCCACCACAATGGCGTCATCCACCACGATACCGAGGGTAATGATCAGGCCAAACAGCGAGACCATGTTCAACGACAACCCACCAAGATACATCAGCGCAATGGCAGCCGACATGGCCACGGGAATACCCGCAGCAACCCAGAAGGCAATGCGGGCATTCAGGAACAGGAACAGCAGGCAGACCACGAGGCCCAATCCCATCAGCCCATTGTCGACAAGAATGTTCAGCCGGTCGGTGATGGCCTGGGCCCGGGTACGGATCAACTCGATCTTCACACCTTCGGGTACGCTGGCCTGCATCTCGCGGGCGACATCTTCAACCGTGTGCTGGATTTCGATAGCATCGCCCTGGTTTGACCGGTCAACTTGGATCGACATAGCTGGATCATCGCCAACAAAATAGCTTCGTTGCCGTGTAACCCCTTCGACCCGAATCGTCGCGATATCGCCGACCTTCAGTTTCGATCCATCTGTATTTGTCCTTAGCGCAATACCTTCGATTTGCTCGGGTGTGCGTTTTTCTGTTCCCGCCCGTATACGCGCACCGGCGCCCTCCACTGCTCCGGCAGGATCGGTATTTACTTCGGACTCAATCGCCGCGGCGATATCTGCCATGGAGATGTCATTGATAATCAACTGCGCGGTCGTGACTTCAACGATGATCTGTGGTGCCGCAATGCCCCGGATGGTCGTACGGGTCACACCTGCAGCGAAAAGACGATTGATCAACTCGTCCGTCATCTTCGCCAATTGATTGGTATCAATGGGACCGCTGACGACAAGATCCGTTACGCGGTCACGCCAGGCACCGCGTTTGATTTCGGGCTCTTCTGACCCTTCCGGCAGGTCCGACACACCGTCTACGGCGGTTCTGACTTCCTCGACCGCGCGGGACATGTCCCAGTTTGGCTCGAACTCCAGCCTGACACGGGTCCAACCCGGATGGGAGCTAGCCTCGGTACTGGTCACCCCTTCAACGGCCAGCAGTGCAGGCTCCAGCAACTGTACAATGCCGGCATCCATGTCCTCCGGCCCGGCACCGTCCCACGAAACGGTGACATCCACGCGCTCCAAGACCACATCGGGAAAGAACTGCGCCCGCATGTTGGGAATGGCCGCCGCGCCCAGAACCAGCATGACCAACAACAGTAGATTGGCAACGGTCCGATGGCGCGTGAAGTAACTGAGAATGCCGCCCGCCGCGCCGGGTATCTCGCGCATCATGGCGCCTAGCCCCCGGCCTTGGTTTCAAGGCGACGCACCAACGAGGCCGGCACGCGCGCTTCCTGCAATTGGCCCAGAAGCTGTGATTTCTCGTCCTGCGGCATTGTCTCGCTGGCCTCGATCTGGGCCACCAGTGCGGCCCGCTTCGATGGGCTTAACTCAACCATGTCTGGATCCGCCCCGGCTTCTACGCGCAACGGTCTTACGCGCACGCCGGACCCCAGCAGAGGCGTGCGTCCAATGACAACTTCGCGCCCCTCAAGCCCGTCACCCCGCAGCAAAACTTCATCCCCTTGCCTGCGGACCAACTGCACCGGCAGGCTTTCCAGCCGGTCATCCGCGCCCAAGATCAGAACCGTGCCCGACGCATCCAGTGCAGACGATGGCAGGCGATAGACGTTTTCAACCGGCTGCTCTTGCACCGAAACAGTAACAAAATCGCCCGGCTTGAAGCCCGAAGCCGCTTGCAGGCGGGCATAGATCAACCGCCCGGTTTGCCCTTCTCCGGCAGAGCCGCTGTCGCGACTGATTTGACCGGCTGCGCTCAGATCAGCGCCGGTGACTTCCAACGACACTGTCACGGGTGCGTTGATCAGAAGATCATTTTCACCCAACAGTCGAACATATTGCGCCGTCGATACCCTGAAAGCCACCTCAAGCGCGTTGGGGTCGACCAGTTCGGCCAGCTTTTCATTGGCAGATACCAAACGCCCTTCCACCAAGGTAACATCGGTCAAAGTGCCGCTAAACCCAGCCCGAATTGTCATATCTTCAAGATCGCGTTCCGCCGCTTCCAATGTGATGACCGCACGAGCCTGCAAAGTCGTAGCCTGATCAACACGCGATTCCGCTTGCGCCAGCGCGATGCGGCGGGCCAGAACTGCCTGCTGCGCTGAAGTCGCTGCCAGCTCAGCTTCTTCCACGCTGGCAGCGGCACCAACCCCGCGGGATTGCAAGTCACGTTGGCGTTGCAACGCCCGTTCACGCAGGTCCGCCTGCGCCTCGGCTGATTTCAACTCGTCTTGCGCCAGTAGCAACGAGCGTTCGGCATCGCGTTCTTCAAACTGAGCATCCAAAAGATCGGATTTAGCCCGATCCAACGCGGATTGCGCATCCGCCGGGTCCAGTTCAACCAGCACCTCACCCACCGAGACGGTACCGCCATCCTCAAAGTCTTCGGCCAGCGCAACCACGCGCCCGCCCAGCGCCGCACGCAATTCCAATCTGCGACGACTTTGGACTTCTCCAAACGCTTCAAGATAGGGGGTGACGGTTTCCGCTTCAGCCTGAATAACCGACACTGCAAAAACCCTTTCGCGCGCGGGTGGCGCTGCGTCGTCACGCGTCAGAGCGTCCTGCACCGCGCCCACGATGATTTGCGTCGCAATAAACAGCAAAGCCAGCGTTAGAAACGCCAGAAAAATACCGACAAGACTTTGCCGCAGAAATCGCATCAATCAGTTACCCCGGTTGCACCAAGCTGCCGTTCCTAACATGTAGCTGGATCACGAATTATGCCAAGCCACAAAGCGGTTACACGGATTTGAACGTACGACCAGTCTACTTCCGTCGCAGGTGTTCGTCCAATCTGGGCATTATTTCCACAAAATTGCAGGGGCGATGGCGATAATCGAACTGTTTTTCGAGTATCCCGTCCCACGCATCCTTGCAGGCGCCCGGGCTGCCGGGCAGTGCGAACAGGTATGTACCACCGGCAACACCCCCCGTCGCACGTGACTGCACCGCCGAGGTGCCGATTTTCTCCATCGAGATAAGTGTAAACACGGTGCCGAAAGCGTCGATCTCTTTTTCATAGACGTCCCGATGGGCCTCGACGGTCACATCGCGCCCAGTCAGACCTGTGCCCCCGGTCGAGATCACGACATCAATCTGATCGTCCGCCACCCAAGCACGCAGTTGATCGGCAATCTGATCGCGTTCGTCGCGAATGATCTTGCGATCAGCGACCACATGCCCCGCCTTTTCAATCCGGTCCACCAGAGTCTGGCCCGAGCGATCTTCGTCCAGTGATCTGGTATCCGAGACTGTCAGCACGGCAATTTTAACCGCGATGAACTTTTTGCTTTCGTCAATGCGTGACATCTTGCGTCAGGCCCTTTCCATGATGACAAGCCGAACCGCGAGGGCGGTAAAAATCCCACCCGTGATCCAGCCGATAATACCTGAGGCGCGCGGGTTGCCGATCAGAACTCTGCCAGCGCTTCCGGCGAAGACACCCGCCAAACCATTCACCAAAAACCCGCCAAACGCGATGATCAACCCAAAGATCAGGAACTGCAGCAGGACCGAGCCTGCAGTCGGGTCGACGAATTGAGGGATAAAGGCCAGGACAAACAGAATGACCTTGGGGTTGGTCAAGTTGACCAACATTCCGTCTCGAAACGCCATGCGGGTGGATCGCACAGGCGTGTCACCCACATATGCGCCGTTTCTAACAGCCCCCCACGCCAAATAAAGCAGATATGCCGCGCCGATCCAGCGGATCACTTCAAACAGCCAGGGCAGCGCCGATACCGCAGCCCCAAGTCCCAGACCAGCAAACAGGACATGAATCATGGTTCCTACAGACACCCCGGCACTTGCCGAGACTGAAGGCCATGCGCCCGACCGAAGACCCTGGCCGAAGCAGAACATCATATCGGCACCGGGCGTCAGGTTCAGTGCCAAGGCGGCTGGAATGAAAACCAGTAAAGTCTGAAGTTCGATCACGCAGACACCTCAAACCAATTCGGCTTTGGCCCAAGATTGGCCAATTGCGTTCGGCCCAGCGTTCCGCGATAGCCCCAACTTTCGTGTACGTGTCCAAAGACAGCATGACCTGGCTGAAGCCTCTCTATTGCGTCGCGCACAGCGGTCGACCCTACCGACAGACCTTGCGAGGTCTGATCCCCGTAGCCTTTGGGCGGAGAATGCACGATCAGGACGTCAGCCGCGTCGCATCGGTCGAGCATCTCGGTCGCCGCGCCTTCGGTCAGGTCACAGGACCAGTCGCCAAACGGCGTGGGCGGCACGCCGTAACCCAATCCAAACAGGCGAAGCCCGTCGAGTGTCATACCGGACCCGTGCAGGACATGGACACCTTCTGGGGCAGCGTCACTCAGTTCTTCTGCGCTTTCGGCATTTCCGGGGATCAGGACCAAGGGCGCTGCGATCCCCGAAAGCATCTGCATCGCCGAATTCAGACCCTGCCTCATGTTGCAATAGTCGCCTGCGCCAATGACCAGATCAGCCTCCGCACTGGCGGCCACCAAATCTGCGGCGCGGTTGCGCGCCATGTGAAGATCGGAAAAAGCCAGAACCTTCATGCGCCACCTCCAAGCCGCGCCTTGAGGTCCAGCAGATCAGCCCAAGCCTGCCGTTTCATCTGCGGCTGACGCAACAGGAAGGCCGGGTGGAACATTGGGATCACAGGCAGATCCATCGCCTGATCCCAATTGCCGCGCAAACGGGTGATACCTCGTTTTCCCAGCACCGCCTGACAGCTAATATTGCCCATCACCACCAGAACTTCGGGCTTGGCCAACGCCACATGGCGCTCAAGGAAAGGCTTCATCATCCCGATTTCCTCGGGCTTGGGATCGCGGTTCTGCGGAGGCCGCCATGGCAGTACGTTGGTGATGTAGACGTTCTCGCGACGGTCCAGATCGATCGCTGCCAGCATCCGATCCAGCAATTGACCGGCGCGACCGACAAAGGGCTTGCCTTCACGATCTTCATCGCGGCCAGGGGCTTCGCCGATGATCATCACCTTTGCGCCGGGGGTACCGTCGGCAAAAACCAATTGTCGTGCCCCGCGTTTAAGTTCGCAGTGATCAAAAGCCTCCATCACTATCCGCAACTGATCCAGAGACCCTGCCCCTTGCGCGGCAGCCTGCGCAACAGCAACCGGATCAACCTGTTTAGGTTTTGCCGGGGCCACAGAAGCTGCTTCTGCTTTCTTGGGTTTGGGCGTGGTGTCGGGCAAGGCATACCGATCCACGGGCGCATCCCCGATTGCCTCGGTCGCGCCCATTTCGATCTGCCATTCCAGCAGCGCCCGTGCAGAGTAATAGTCCAAGCCCGATTCCATACAGATAATTTACCTGCCTAAACGCTGAGGGAAAGCGAATAGGGCTTGATCGGTCGCTCTGTCGCGCCGACCATCAGCGCGCGATGCTCAGAATTCTGCGATTCCTCCTGCTCGGGTTTGTGGTGGCCCTTACCGGCGATCCGGCTTTGGCGACGTTTCACGACACACATGGGCAGTGCCGTGCCGGTCAGTTCAAATGCGGCAGCACCTGCTGTTCGGGCGGGCAAAGATGCAGCTTTGATGGTCACTGCATTCCACTGGGCGGAACCTATTGCGGTGGTGGGCGCAGCTGTGGCCCGTTCGAGCGCTGCGTGGCGGGCGGAACCAGATGCGCGCCCGCTGGTGCAGACAAATGCACATCTCGTCTGGATTGCCCCGGCAACAGCTTTTGCAACGGGCGCGGCGAATGCGAGCGGATCAAACCCGACCTGGACACAACACCGCCTAAAACTTGCGACGATGGCCGCACCTGCGCGCGTGGCTCGTCCTGCCTGCCCGGCGGGGGCTGTTCCCGCCCGGGGTGGTTCTTGTGCGAAGAAACCGGGTCGCAATGCCGCCCCGGCTTCAAATGTTCGGCCCATCAGGGCTGCGTGCCGATCAAGGCCATCGACTGCGGTTATGGCAAATGGTGCAAGCCGGGTGAACAATGCCTGCCCGAGGGCGGCTGCGAAAAACTGCCAGAGGGCACGGAACCTTAGGTTGCCTTGGGCCGCACAGCTTCCTATAAGCGGCCCGATTGTCAGACAGGAGCCCGCCCATGCGTTTCGCCCATCGTCACCTTCTTGGCATCGAGCATCTGTCCCAATCCGATATCACCGAAATTCTGGATCTGGCCGAGACCTATGTCGACATGAACCGCCAGTCGACCAAGCATTCGGACGTTCTGTCGGGGCTGACCCAGATCAACATGTTCTTTGAAAACTCGACCCGCACGCAAGCCAGTTTCGAACTGGCAGGCAAGCGCCTGGGTGCGGATGTGATGAACATGGCAATGCAGGCCAGCTCGATCAAAAAGGGTGAAACCCTGATCGACACGGCGATGACATTGAACGCAATGCATCCTGATTTGCTGGTGGTACGGCATCCGCATTCCGGCGCGGTCGATCTGCTGGCGCAAAAGGTCAATTGCGCTGTTCTGAACGCGGGCGACGGCAAGCATGAGCATCCCACACAGGCCCTGTTGGATGCCTTGACCATCCGACGCGCCAAGGGACGCCTGCACCGGCTGAATATTGCGATTTGCGGCGACGTGGCCCATTCCCGCGTCGCGCGATCAAACCTGATCCTGCTGGGCAAAATGGAAAACCGTATTCGCCTGATTGGCCCGCCGACACTGGTGCCCAACCAGTTTGCCGAGTTCGGGGCCGAGATCTATGGCGACATGAACGAGGGTCTAAAGGACGTCGATGTCGTCATGATGCTGCGTCTTCAGAAAGAGCGGATGGATGGCGGGTTCATCCCCTCGGAACGCGAATATTATCACCGCTATGGTCTGGATGCCGCAAAGCTGGCGCAAGCCAAGCCTGATGCCATTGTCATGCACCCCGGCCCGATGAACCGAGGCGTTGAGATCGACGGCACGCTGGCCGATGACATCAACCGGTCCGTCATTCAGGAACAGGTGGAAATGGGCGTCGCCGTTCGTATGGCCGCGATGGATCTGCTGGCACGCAACCTGCGCGAGGCCGCATGAGCGATCTGACCGTCGCCCCCCACGAACGCGGCGTCTTGCGCCTGTTCAGGCTGGACATGCGCCCGGAAGAGGCAAAGTTCCTGCGCGAACCGGGTGCCGCCGATCAGGTGCTTGGGGTGGACGGGCTGGACCCCGCACAGATCGATATATTCCCGGTCTCCGATCTGGAAGACCTAGGGCTGTATGGCTATCTGACCGAAGGCTGCGGCGTGTCCGCAGATCAGTTGGATAAGGATGCTCTGTCCGCGATAGACGGCTGGGTTATGGTCTTGCGCAGCGCTGCGTTCCAAGGACGCCCGGCGATGTTGAAGCCGGACCCTCGTCTGCGGCTGATCGGCCTGTTCACAGAAGAGACCACAAACTGGACCGGAGGGGTCATCGAAACCGAAAGCGCCAAGCCTTTTTCGGCACCGCAAGCCGCTCCAACGGATGACCAGCCCCGCCGTATCGGGTCAGCTATCCTGGCATTGGCCGCGCTTGTGGCCATCGGAGGCATCTTATGGCTGATTCTGTGATCTTCGCCCCGGATAAAGGGGCCTATTTCCGTACCAACGCATGGCTGGCCGCTTTTGGCATGGCCGGTGCCATGCTCGTTCTGTGGCTGATCGGAAATCCTTATATCTGGACCGGAGTACCCGCAGGTCTGGCCGCCATTGGCATCCGCGCCTGGTATCTGGCCTCGGAAGAGCTGGTCGCCAATTGGGAAATGTCGGACACGACCCTGACCGGACCTGGTCCACGCAAGGTGCCTCTGAATCAGATCCAAGCGGTCAACACCATGGGCAGCTTTGTTCAGGTCGTCACCAAAAGCGGCGATAAGCACCTGATCAAATATCAGGCCGACCCTGCCGCCACCAAAGCCGCCATCGAAAGGGCCATACCATGAGCACCGTTCTCTTCACCAACGCTCGCCTGATCGACCCTGAGGCCGGTACGACCTCGACGGGCTGGCTTCAAGTGGCCGATGGCCGGATTGTTGCCCGAGGGGAAGGAAACGCGCCGGGTTCAGACGGGCAGATCATCGATTGCAACGGCAAGTGTCTGGCGCCGGGCCTCATAGATATCGGTGTGAAAGTCTGCGAACCCGGTGAACGCCATAAGGAAAGCTATAAATCCGCTGGCCTGGCCGCTGCGGCCGGAGGGGTGACCACCATTGTCACCCGGCCAGACACCAGCCCTGCGATAGATACGCCGGAAACGCTGGAATTCATCACCCGCCGGGCGCAAGCCGATACTCCGGTCAATATGCTGCCCATGGCCGCCCTGACCAAGGGGCGCGAGGGGCGCGAGATGACCGAGATCGGGTTCCTTCAGGATGCGGGCGCCGTGGCCTTTACCGATTGCGATCACGTCATCACCAATACCAAGGTGTTTTCTCGCGCGCTGACTTATGCGAAGTCCTGCGGCGCGTTGGTTATTGCCCACCCGCAGGAACCGGGGCTCAGCGCAGGGGCGGCTGCGACCAGCGGCAAGTTCGCGGCCCTCCGCGGCTTGCCCGCCGTGTCGCCAATGGCCGAACGTATGGGTCTGGATCGCGACATCGCCCTGCTGGAAATGACCGGGGCCGCTTACCATGCTGATCAGATCACCACCGCACGCGCCCTGCCTGCGCTGGAACGGGCCAAGCGCAATGGGCTGGACATTACTGCCGGCACGTCCATCCACCATCTGACCCTGAACGAATTGGACGTGGCAGACTATCGCACCTTCTTCAAGGTCAAGCCGCCGCTGCGCTCCGAGGACGACAGGCAAGCGGTAATCGAGGCAGTGCGAACAGGGCTGATCGACATCATCAGTTCGATGCACACCCCACAGGACGAAGAAAGCAAGCGCCTGCCATTTGAAGAAGCGGCCTCGGGCGCAGTGGCATTGGAAACGCTGCTGCCCGCAGCACTTCGCTTGTATCACGCAGATCAACTGGACTTGCCGACACTGTTTAAGGCCTTGGCGCTCAACCCTGCAAAGCGGTTGGGATTGGACAGTGGTCGCCTGTCCAATGGCACCCCGGCAGATTTGGTTCTGTTCGACCCGGATGTGCCTTTTGTGCTTGATCGGTTCGCCCTAAAATCCAAATCGCAAAACACGCCATTTGACGGCCAGCGGATGCAAGGTAAGGTCCTTGCGACTTATGTAGCTGGCCAAGCAGTGTTTCGGAGACCCTGATGCCCATTATCGTAAATACGGCAGAAGACTTGTTCTTTTGGGCAGTGATTGGATACCTGTTTGGGTCCATTCCGTTTGGGCTGATCCTGGCCAAAGTCATGGGGCTGGGCAACCTGCGCGAAATTGGGTCGGGCAATATTGGGGCCACAAATGTTCTGCGCACCGGCAACAAGGCCGCTGCGGCCCTGACGCTGCTATTTGATGCTGCCAAGGGGACGGCTGCCGTTCTGATCGCACGCGCCTATGCCGGAGAAGACGCGGCCCAGATCGCGGCGCTGATGGCGTTTTTGGGGCATTGCTTCCCGATGTGGCTGGGCTTCAAGGGCGGCAAAGGTGTGGCTACCTTTCTGGGGCTTTGGCTGGCGCTGGATTGGCGCGTTGGCGTGGCCTGCTGCCTGAGCTGGCTGGTTGCGGCGGCAATCTGGCGGATTTCTTCCGTCGGCGCACTTGCGGCAGCGGCGCTGTCGACCACCTGGGTGTTGGTGCTTACAAACGGTTCGACCTTTATACTGGGGATCATCCTGACGCTTATGATCTACTGGCGGCACAGTTCGAACGTGGCGCGGATCAAGGCCGGAACGGAACCGAAAATCGGGAAACCGTGACCGTCACCGACGCATTTTTGTCTGCGTTTCATGCTCTGCCAGAGGGCAGTTTCACCGGCACGTCGCACGGTCGAAGCTATGGTGTCGTGCGTCAACGCATGGCAGGCGGCAGATCACACAAGCTGGTGGCCCATGAACGTGGCGGTTCCGATTACATCAGCCTGAACCTGTACCAGACCCGCAACAGCGGCGCTTTGTTGCGGCCCTGCGAAATGCCCGCCAGCAAAGTCATCGCTTTTGTTCTGGATCTTGTGCCCGACGCAAACAGCTAACCCTGCAATTTTGAACAGAACATCTTTGCTGCTGCACATTCACAATTCATTGTTTTGAACGTGATCGCCCCGCTTCCCAGATCGCTGTCGTGACGGTCAATTACGGTCCGCACAGGACAACAACCGGGGCCCTCGCTCTCGCTTTGACGAGGCTCCATTCACGAAAGGTGAAGCAATGAACACTTTTAAATCTCTGATCGGCGGCGTCGCACTGTCCGTCGCGCTGGCAACTTCGACTCTGGCCGCGGGTGTGGAAATCAACGCAAGCTCGACTGGTCTGGCGATGCAGGGCTATGACCCGGTTGCCTACTTTACCGCCGGTGAAGCAACCAAAGGCGACTACCGCATCACCACCTTGCACAACGACGCGATGTACCGCTTCTCTTCGGAAGAAAACAAAGCTGCCTTTGAAGCCAACCCCGAAGCCTACCTGCCCGCATACGGCGGCTACTGTGCCTTCGGCGCAGCCATGGGCTTCAAGTTCGACGGCGACCCGAACCACTGGAAAATCGTCGACAACAAACTGTACCTGAACCTGTCGCAAGACATCCAGGAACGCTGGGAAGGCGACATCCCGGGTTTCATTGAAAGCGCAAGCGCGAACTGGGAAAACATCTCAGACAAGACCCCCGCGGAACTGCAAGAGCAATAATCCGCTGAAAATGTCAGGCGTGTCGGCGGCGGAGCGTTCCGCCGCCGCATGTCGTTTGAAGATCCCTCATCTCTTCCTATCTTTTTAGCATCAAACGCGCTCGGTCTTTTAAGAGCGTCAACGTTTCACCCAAGTTGAGACGTTGGGATACAAATTTGTATTCCACTTTCCGAATGTATATATATGAATGATCCGGCTTCCCGTCCGGATCGTATCCACCCTCATAAGTGGGCAATGCCTCACTGGAGCAGAGTGACAAGCGAAAGGAAATGAGATGACATTGAAGAAACTGGCTCTCATCACTACCGCAGCGACCGTTGTTGCAGGATCAGCCATGGCGCAATCCTCGGGCAACTGGACAGGGTTCTACGGCGGTCTGCAACTGGGCTATGTCGATGTGGACACCAGCGTGTCCGGGGTCGACGGAGATGGCGTGATCGGCGGTATTATCCTAGGTTACGACTATGATTTGGGCGACTGGGTCGTCGGTGGCGGGTTTGACTATGACTGGACGGACGTGGATTTGTCCAACGTTCCAGTCACAGTGGAAGATGTATGGCGTTTGAAAGCGCGGGCGGGCTATAAAGTGAACCCGCAGGGCCTGCTCTACGGAATTGCGGGCTACGCCGAAGCGGGAACAGACAACCTCGGAAGCGATGATGGTTGGTTTATTGGTGCTGGCTACGAACAGATCGTGGCGCCCAATGTGAGCATCGGTGGAGAACTGCTTTACCACGAGTTCAGCAACTTCAACGGAAGCGGCGTCGATGTTGATGCAACGACTCTGCAAATCCGGGCTTCCTATCGGTTCTGACGCATATCAAATAAGCAAGTTGGACCCGGCTTTTTTAAGCCGGGTCGCTCTTTAGATGTCCAATATCGTGCTGCCGGTTGTCTGTCGCGCTTCAAGCGCACGATGCGCGTCTGCCACCTGATCCAACCCAAAGCGTTGATCCACGTGGATTTTGACCTCTCCGCCTTCGACCTTTCCGAATAGCCTGCGGGCCATTGCCTGACACACCGTATGATCCGCGATATGCGTGAACAAGGTGGGGCGCGTGATCTTCAGTGATCCTTTCTGGCCCAGAACACCGATATTAAAGGGGGGCACAGGGCCTGAAGCATTGCCGAACGAAATCATCATGCCAAGCGGTTTCAAACAATCCAGCGAGCCTTCGAATGTGTCCGCCCCGACCGAGTCCATGACCACATCCACACCCTGGCCCTTGGTAATCTCGGCTACCCGCTCAGCAAAATTCTCGGTTCGGTAGTTGATGCAATGCGCAGCCCCGTTGAACCGGGCCAGACTGCATTTTTCATCCGTTCCTGCCGTCCCGATCAGTGTGATCCCTTCGGATTTCGCCCATTGGCAGGCGATCAACCCTACCCCACCGGCTGCTGCGTGAAACAGCACCGTATCCCCCCGTTTCAGCGGAGTGGTTCGGTGAAAAAGATATTCTACCGTCAATCCCTTCAACATCATCGCCGCGGCGGCGTCAAAGGAAATGCCATCCGGCAGTGGACAAACCTGTGCTGCCGGCATCACTCGGGCCTCGCAATACGCACCGGACGGGGCTGAAGCATACGCAGCCCGTTGTCCGGGCTGCAGGTGCGTTACACCTTCGCCAATAGCTTCAACGACACCTGCCGCCTCCATGCCCAGTGCATGAGGAAGCTCAAGGGGGTACAGGCCAGTACGTTGATAAACATCGATAAAGTTCAAACCACAGGCTTCGTGGCGAATGCGGATTTCCCCCGGTCCAGGCTCACCTACTGCCCTGTCTTCGATCCGCAAAACTTCGGGGCCGCCAAACTCGTGAATCATGACCGTCTTTGCTGTTTGCTGCATACTGACCTCCTCTTGCCGGATTTCAAGCTAACATGACTTCGAAGCAGGGCAATCCGTCCGATGCCAGACTATTGATCGGGAATTGGAAAATCTGTGCTATACTAGGGTCAGGCGTTGCCGGCTGGTCCGGCCACGGGCAACGTGATGCCGGATCCGCCCCGCGGCGCAGTTTTCGCCAGGGAAGGGGAGGAAAATGGCCAAAACAATCGGAAACCCGATCAGCTGGACCGCCCGAAATCTCGGGGCGGCAGGTGATCATGTCTCGGAAAGCGTCTCGCGCCTGGGCAGCGCGGACACCAAAGAGCTGCCAATGGTGCAAACCTTGACGCTGCAAGACCTGCGCGCCTGTCTGCGCGCGGGCTATGACGACTTTCTCGAAACACGGGCGGATGCCGTGTTCATCGTGTTGATCTACCCGATCGCAGGGCTCTTGATGTTCGGCTTTGCTTTGAACATGAATCTGGTGCCGCTTCTGGCTCCACTTGTCGCCGGCTTTGCCTTGATCGGGCCAGTCGCCGCCGTGGGGCTTTATGAGATTAGCCGCAAGCGTGAACAGGGCAGCGCAGTGCATTGGTTGGATGCGTTCGGTGTCTTCAGATCACCGTCCTTCGGTGCAATTCTGGTACTTGGCTTCTACCTCGTCATGCTGCTTTTGGTCTGGCTGATGGTCGCACAAGCCATTCATACTAATACAATGGGCCCTGAAGTACCCGCATCCCTTAGTGCATTTGCCACACAGGTTCTCACCACTTCTGCGGGATGGACGATGATTGTCGCGGGAACCGCTGTTGGTTTTGTGTTCGCCTTGTGCGCATTGGCAGTCAGCGTTGTCAGCTTTCCATTGCTGCTGGACCGCAAGGTGGGGCTGCCAGTGGCGGTTGTGACATCGTTTCGTGTCTTGCGTGAGAACCCCGGCGTCATCCTGACATGGGGCTTCACCGTGGCGGCGCTGCTGTTTCTGGGCGCCTTGCCGATGCTATTGGGTCTGATCGTGGTAGTACCCGTTCTGGGCCACGCCACATGGCATCTATACCGCCGCGCGGTTGCGTGAAGGCGCGGGACAAGCCCGCGCATTTGACACTTAGTCCGCAACCTTGAGGACGATCTTGCCGATGTGGCCAGAGCTTTCCATGCGCGCATGGGCTGCCGCCGCCTCGGCCAGTTCAAATTCACTGTCCATAACTGGGGCAACTTTGCCAGCGTCGAGCAGAGGCCAAACGGCTTCGCGCAGATCCTGCGCAATTTGTGCCTTGGCCAAATCGCTCTGCGGGCGCAGGGTACTGCCAGTCAGGGTCAAACGTTTGACCATCATCATCGCAAAGTTCAGCTCGACCTTCGGACCTTGCAGGAAAGCGATCTGTACCAGACGTCCATCCTCGGCCAATGCTTTGACGTTGCGTGGGATGTAATCCCCACCCACCATATCAAGGATCAGGTTCGCCCCGCCCTCGGCCCGCATGGTGGCCACAAAATCTTCATCGCGATAGTTGATTGCCTTTTCCGCACCCAGCTTGACGCAAGCCTCACATTTCTCATCGGACCCAGCGGTCGCAAAGACACGTGCACCAAAAGCATTGGCCAGTTGGATTGCCGTTGTCCCGATCCCGCTGGAGCCGCCATGGACCAGAAACCGCTCACCCGCTTTCAGACCACCACGTGTGAACACGTTGGACCAGACGGTGAAAAAGGTTTCCGGCAGGCAAGCAGCCTCTTTCATTCCCATCCCTGCAGGGATCGGTAGGCAATGCGCGGCGGGCGTTGCCACGTATTCGGCATAACCCCCACCCGGCAACAACGCGCAAACCTTGTCGCCGACCGACAACCCCTCGACCCCCGCACCGACCGAGACCACTTCGCCCGACGCCTCAAGCCCTGGCAGGTCGCTGGCACCCGGAGGCGGATCATAGGCCCCTGCGCGCTGCAACGCATCAGGACGGTTCACACCGGCATAAGCTACTTTCAGCACAACTTGTCCGTTACCCGGCTCGGGAACAGGACGTTCAGTCAGTTGCAAAACATCAGGACCACCCGGTTTGGTGATCTCAACAGCGCGCATCATCTGGGTCATAGGCACCTCCTTTGCGCAATGCCTAGCAGGCATACGGGCCAGGGCCTAGCGCCAAGATGCGCTACTTTCGAGGGTTCAGCATCCCCGGAAGGTCAGCCCGCATTTTCATGGGTGCCTTCACTTGACCGGCCAACCAGTTTGGAACCGCCAAGAACGGTTTCAACACCGGATTGTCGCGTACCTGCGCCTTGAGCTTTTCAAACTCCATGACATTTGCGATCCGACGGTCCAGGAATTCCCACGTGCGCTGATGGTCTGGGCTGTCATCGCCCAACCAGAACAACAGCGTAGAGGAATAGACCCCCGACAAAGTGGCCCGTTTGGTATACCAGTTCACATCGTCCGAGGTATCGCCCAGCGCATCCCAGATCAGGTCGCAGGTTTGCCAAACCGCCTTGGCCCCATCCGCCGCATGGGTCGGCAGGGAAAACAGGGTCATGCCACGGCGCACTAACTCTTTGTCTTCGACAGCCTGCAACCGGAACCGAACCGCCGCAGCAATCTTGTCGCGGAATTTCAAGTCGCTCAGATCTTCGGATTTGATGCGATTCAGCATCGCCTGATCGCCGCGTGCATGATAGGCCAGCGCCAGATCAACCGCCCCGCGTGGACAAATCGCACGGGCCAGACCATCATCCAGGTCACAATCGGAAATAGTGGCTCGAAAACTGGTTTCCGACCAGCCGTCGAAGGGAACATGGATCAGCATCGCATCCAAAAGCTGCTGTTTTGCATCTTCATAAGTGGTCGTCATGGCAGTTCTCCGGTTGTCGGGACCAGTACTAGACAAGTTAGGGCGGCTTTGCTATACGGCCACTTCCTGCAATTTCCTTGCAACTCTATCTAGAAAGGTGGTGACAACCACATGCAGGTTAGTGTTCGCGACAATAACGTCGATCAGGCGCTTCGTGCCCTGAAGAAAAAGCTGCAGCGCGAAGGCGTGTTCCGTGAAATGAAGCTGAAGCAACATTTCGAGAAACCGTCCGAGAAAAAAGCGCGTGAGAAAGCTGAAGCGATTCGTCGTGCCCGTAAACTGGCACGCAAGAAAGCCCAGCGCGAAGGTCTGCTCTAAGACTTTCCTCATCCAGTTTTGGATGACACTATTTGACGACCCCCGAGGCCCCGCCCGGGGGTTTGTCGTTTCAGGGGCGGGTTTTTTCGCCGACTCGTGGTACTAGGTGTGCGACAAGCCGCCATTTCCCCACCAGCAACATTTTGCCCGGCATTTTGCAGCGCAGCGAATCCCGCTCTGGTAGCATTGCCCCGCCAGAATTCGCCTAATATTTCTGCGCCTCTATCTGACCTCAGCAAGCCGCTTGTAACTGGCGACGTCCAACCGGACGATACTTACAAACGGAGGCTACCATGTCGACTGCAAGTCAAATCGAGCAAGAAATGCTGGCGCTGATCAACGCCGAACGCACATCACGCGGGCTTACCCCGCTGCAACTTGAAACACAGCTGAACGACTCATCCGAAGATCACAGCAGCTGGATGCTGGACACAGACACGTTCAGCCATACAGGTCAGGGCGGTTCCAGCGCGACACAGCGTGTGCAGGATGCAGGTTTTGATCTGTCCGGCAGCTGGCGTACGGGCGAGAATATCGCCTGGCAATCAGAACGCGGCGAGCCCGGCATCAGTGATGACGTCGCGCAGTTGCACGAGAACCTGATGAACAGCCCGGGACACCGTGCAAACATCCTGAACCCTGATTTCGAATATGTTGGCATCGGCATTGAAACAGGTGACATGCAAGGGTTCGACGCGGTGATGGTCACTCAGAATTTCGCTGCCACTGACAGCGCTGTGATGCTGGACGATGACAGCACACCTGTCCCGCCGGTCGACGATGTGGCGAACCCCCAAGACCCGGACGCCGAGACGCCTGACACCGATGTAGCCGAGCCCGAAGATCCTGTCACCGAAATGCCTGATACTGGCGTGACTGAGCCCGAAGAACCGGACACTGAATCACCCGGCGCTGACGTCGCAGAGTCAACCCCCGAGACACCTGTCGGAGAAGAACCCGACGGATGTTTCGACGTGGCAGCCTTCTTGGTCGAACTGGAAGTTTTCCTGGATAAAGTTCTGGCGCAGATTGATCAGTTCCACTTGGAAACGGACGACATGACGCCGCCGGACATGGCCGAGAATAACATCCAGGTTTCAGACACCGACGAGGTGGACATCGTTGAAGTCGATGACACGGCCCCGATCGATGCGCCTGATGACTCCTGCTTCGGGTTGGACGGCAACGATGACGCCGATATCTATGTGCTCAATTTTTATGGCACAGGCTGCATGATGGAAGCAGCCTGATAGTTCCTGAAATGCGGGGCGGCTGGCTCGCCCCGCATGGCGCTCTCAGTAAATCTTTGGCACGTACAATTCATCCGGCAAAACGCGACGCTCGTATTCCGGGTTATATCGGCGGTCAGGCAGATTGACTTTTTCCTGCGGCACATCCGTGTATGGAACTTTGGTCAAAAGATGCTCGATACAGTTCAGCCGCTCGCGCTTTTTGTCATTGCCTTCGACAATGTACCAAGGGGCTTCAGGAATGTTGGTCCGGAAGAGCATATCCTCTTTCGCCTTGGTATAAGATTCCCAACGGATGCGGGATTCCAGATCCATCGGCGACAGCTTCCACTGTTTCATCGGGTCGTGAATGCGCATTAGGAATCGCAATTGCTGTTCTTCATCCGTTATCGAGAACCAATATTTCAGCAGGATAATCCCTGAGCGAACCAGCATTCGTTCGAATTCGGGAACGTCCTGAAAGAACTGCTCAACTTGATCCTCGGACGCGAAACCCATCACCCGTTCGACGCCTGCGCGGTTGTACCATGACCGGTCGAACAACACGATCTCACCCGCAGCAGGCAAATGCGGCACGTAACGCTGGAAATACCACTGGCTCTGCTCGCGACGGCTGGGCGCGGGCAGAGCGACCACACGCGCGACACGTGGGTTCAGACGCTGGGTGATCCGTTTGATAACGCCCCCCTTGCCCGCGCTGTCACGACCTTCGAACAATATACAAACCTTGGCACCGGTGTGCTGAACCCAATCCTGCACTTTGATCAGTTCGGCCTGCAGGCGCAGCAGGTTACGGAAATAGACCTTGCGGTCCAGCATGTCGGGGTGTTGTTCCCGATAAATCTTCCGCACTTCCATCGACAACATCGGCTCGCTGAACTCGATCTCAAAATCTTCGTCCAGCGTGTCTTCCAGTTCGGCTTCAAGCCAGTCTTTGGTGCCACCGTTGTTTTCGTAAGCCAAGGTCAGCTCCTTTTTTGTTATCGGGTTCGAACCATATCGGGCCTGTGTAAACGCCTGATGTCATCAGAAAAATTGATACAGAGGCACCAACGCCCAAATCTGCCGAAGCCTCTGAAATTTCAGACGGGCGCGGGTATATGGTCTTTCCTCTGAATGTGAACGCCCGGACCAAAGGATACAAGCGTAAGAATTGACGCAAGGCGGTATGGCAGAGTGCGCCTTCCTTTGAACGCTTGCATTGCCACGATTTTGTGCGGCAAGACGGTCTGGATTTACAGGGTCTAAAGCACGTGACGTTCTTTCTTTCTATTTTATCGGTAATTTGGCCGTGGTTCATCCTGATCGCAGCACAAGTGATGGCGCTTGCAGGCCGCGCTGCTATTGCGCTCTCCCTGCTGGCTCTATTTGTGAGTATTGCATCGACCACTGACCTGATGTCACCTTTGGTGATTGCCGCAGTGGTCCTTGGACTGGCCGGAGCCGCCTTTCTACCGCACCTGAAAGGCCGGATCGCGGTCGCCGGACACGCGCTTTTAATCCTGTGGTGTCTGGCCATGGGGGCGCACCTTCTGCCCGGTTTTCAGAACCTGAAAGTGCTGGATCAGGTGCAGGCTGGCGCCGGCAGCGCGAGCTTCACAATGTATCTGAATCTGGACAAGCCGATGGTCTTCTTCGCCGTTCTTCTGGCTTGGCCCGCCATTCTCCACAACGCGATTCCGACCAAAACTGGCGCTTTGATGGCAGGGCTGTTGCTTTTGCCCGGACTGTTTGTTTTGGGCTTGGCCTTGGATGCGATACAACCAGAATTTTCGATCCCGCCCTGGTGGCTGATCTTTGCCCTAACCAATCTGTTTCTGACCTGCCTGACCGAGGAAGCCTTTTTTCGCGGCTACCTGCAATCCGCGATCACGTCACGTCTGGGCGCCACTGGCGGAATGCTCGCGGCCAGCGTGCTGTTCGGGTTGGCTCATTTCGGTGGAGGTCCGGCGCTGGTGATCTTTACCTCCATCCTGGGGCTGGCTTGCGGGCTGGGGTATTATGCAACCCAGAGGCTTTGGGTGCCGGTTGCGATGCATTTCGGGTTCAATCTGTTGCATCTGATAATGTTCACCTACCCTGGTCCAGCTTGAAGATCAGACTGGCAGAGCAGTGGTTTTGAACACGGTGCGCAAAGCGAAAGAGCTTTGCATCTGTGCCACCCCGGGCAACCGCGACAGGTATTGCCGGTGAATACGCGCAAAATCCTCGGTGTTTTCTGCCACCACCTTCAGGATATAGTCGGCAGTTCCCGCCATCAGGTGGCATTCCAATACATCAGGAATACGCGCTACAGCCTTTTCAAACGAATCCAGAACCTCTTCGGCCTGGCCTTGCAGGGTAATCTCGACAAAGACGGTCGTCGGTACGTTCATCTTGCGGGCGTCCAGCAACGCCACATAGTTGCGAATGAACCCTTCGACCTCGAGACGCTGAACGCGCCGGTGGCATGCGGAGGGGGACAGGTTGACCTGGTCAGACAGCTCCGAGTTCGACATCCGGCCATTTTTCTGCAGAGCAGCCAGAATCTTTCTATCAGTCGTGTCTAAGCCCATTCGCGCAATTCCTTTGCAGCAATTTTACTATATACAGGAAATTCTCCCAAAGAAAATTCCCATGGCAGGTTTTCTTTCACAGAAATTGCAAGCCAAACTGCCCATAATTTAGGCAGCTTATGAACGGAGACCCCAATGAAAATCGGTTGCCCCAAGGAAATCAAACCCCAGGAATTTCGCGTCGGCATGACCCCCAACGCTGCTCAGGAAGCGGTCGCACGCGGTCACGAAGTACTGATCGAAAGCGGTGCAGGTATTGGCGCCGGTTTTGACAACGACGCCTACATTGCCGCAGGAGCGCGCATCATCGACACCGCAGAGGAAGTGTTTGCCACGGCTGACATGATCGTAAAGGTTAAGGAACCTCAGGCCGTTGAACGCAAGATGCTGCGCGAAGGCCAGTTGCTGTTCACTTACCTGCACCTGGCTCCCGACCCGGCTCAGACCCATGACCTGTTGGAGTCGGGCTGTACCGCAATCGCGTATGAGACCGTAACCGATGCAAATGGTGGCCTGCCTCTGCTGGCACCAATGTCCGAAGTTGCGGGCCGTCTGGCACCTCAGGTCGGTTCGTGGACCCTGCAGAAGGCCAATGGCGGCCGCGGCGTCCTGATGGGCGGCGTACCCGGTGTGGGCCCTGCCAAAGTCATCGTGATCGGTGGCGGCGTTGTTGGTACGCACGCAGCCAAGATCGCAGCCGGCATGGGTGCTGACGTCACCGTCCTGGACCGCTCGCTGCCGCGCTTGCGTTATCTGGACGACGTGTTTGGCGGACATTTCAAGAATCAGTATTCGACCGCCGGTGCCACCGCCGAGTTGATTCAGGAAGCCGACATGGTGATCGGTGCGGTTCTGATCCCCGGCGCAGCAGCTCCGAAACTGATCTCGCGCGAACAGTTGTCAACCATGAAGCCCGGCGCGGCTCTGGTAGACGTCGCAATTGACCAGGGCGGCTGTTTCGAAACGTCCAAAGCCACCACGCATGCCGATCCGGTGTACGAAGTTGACGGCATCATGCACTACTGCGTCGCCAACATGCCCGGTGCGGTTGCTCGCACATCCACCATTGCACTGGGCAACGCGACCATGCCGTTCATGCTGTCGCTGGCAAGCAAGGGCTGGAAGCAGGCTTGCAAAGACGACGCGCACCTGTTGGCTGGTCTGAACGTTCACGCCGGCAAGCTGACTTACGAAGCGGTTGGCACTGCCCTAAACCTTGACGTTGTCGACCCGACAACGCTGCTCAACTAAGAACGCTCCTGCCTCTGACCGCGCCTCTTCTCCCAGGGCGCCTTTCAGACGAGAGCAAAGCGTCGCGCCATATGCGCGGCGCTTTTTTGATTCACCGCAACTCACAAAAAAAGCACCGCGCCAATGCGCGGTGCCTGCCTCAAAGGAACGAAAGTATCCCAGCGCCCAATCGACGGGCGGAAGCCCTCAGCCTTGTTTCTGGATCTCCACCGCGTGGGGATAGGGAATCGAGATGCCTTTGTCGTCAAAGGCTTCCTTGATCGCTTTGGTCAGCTCGAATTTCGCATCCCAATAGTCGGCGGCATCGCACCAAAGGCGTGCCGTCAGATCGACCGAACTGTCGCCCAGGTTCGTGACTTTGACCCATGGTTCAGGATCACTGTGAATACGGCTGTCAGCTTTGGCCACATCCAGAATGATCTGCATCGCTTTGTCAGCGCTGTCGCCATAGTCGATACCGAACACCAGATCGACACGCCGTGTGTCATGGGCAGAGTAATTGGTGATGATCGAACCCCAGGACTGACCGTTCGGTACGATGATCTGCACATTGTCTGGTGTCACCAGCTCGGTGGTAAAGAGGTTCAGGTCCTTCACCGTCCCCGCCGTGCCACCGATATCCACATACTGGCCCAGCTTGTAGGGTCGGAACACCACCAGCATAACGCCAGCCGCCAAATCGCTGAGCGTCCCTTGCAGCGCCAGACCGATGGCCAGCGACGCAGCACCCAGAATGGCGACGATACTGGTGGCCTGAATTCCGAATATGCCCAAGACGGCAACCAGAACCATGGCCAGAATGGCCCATTTGACAAGGCTCGCCATAAAGTTCCCGAGTGTGGGATCGATATGTGGAGTGGAATTGATCCGACGCCGCACCATGCCTCCGACTGCCCCAGCCACAATCCAGCCCAGAACCAGAACGACAAGCGCCTTGACCGCATTCATGATCAGCGGGGCGTACTCGCCCACCTGTGTTACGACCTCATCCACGCGCATCTCCTTTCAACAGCAAGAAACCCGCGAGGTTTTCGCGGGGGGTCACCGGATTGTGAGCTAAGATTGCGTTTCGGTCTAGGTGCGAGTTTCGCCGGATTTCCCCGTTGTTCGTCAAAAAACACGGCCTGACCGGAGATGCACAGGGCAAAGGGCTTACATGACGGCGGATTGGCCCCTAGCTTTCAACAGATATTCAAACAGGAGCCCCCAATGGCGGACAACACAGCTCATCCGATTATGGCCCGCTGGCCTGCCCAATCCCCGGACAAGATCCAACTCTACTCCTATCCGACACCAAACGGCGTCAAAGCATCGATCATGCTTGAGGAAACCGGCCTGCCTTATGAGGCTCATCTGGTAACGCTCGCGGATGCAGATGTCAAAAGCCCCGAGTTTCTATCGCTGAATCCGAACAACAAAATCCCTGCCATTATTGACCCCAACGGCCCGGACGGTAAACCGCTTGCCCTGTTCGAAAGCGGTGCGATCCTGCTGTATCTAGCTGAGAAGTCAGGAAAGTTGCTGGGACAAAGCGCCTCTGACAAGCACCGTATCACCCAATGGCTGATGTTTCAGATGGGCGGCGTTGGGCCAATGTTCGGTCAGCTTGGCTTTTTTTACAAATTCGCAGGCAGCGAGATCGAAGATCCACGCCCACGCGAACGCTATTTCAACGAAGCCAAGCGCCTTTTAAACGTTGTTAACACCCAGTTGGAGGGGCAGGACTGGATCGCTGGCGAGTTTTCCGTCGCAGACATCGCCCTTGCCCCGTGGCTGAATGCGTTGGATTTCTACGGCGCAAAAGACGTTGTCGGCTGGGACGACCACGTCAATGTCGTCGCCTATGTCGACCGATTTATGCAGCGCCCGGCAGTGCAACGCGGCAAAAACATACCTGCGCGCGGTTAAATGGCTTGGCAGATGAAAGGGTGCCTTGGCCGGCACCCTTCTCGCATTGCTCAGCCCGGCAAAGCGCCGATGAGAACATAGCGCAGGATTTCAACGACCTGAGCAGGTTCTTCAGCAACGGCCAGCGCGGCAGCATCAACTTCTTTCAGCGCGTGTTGATGATCAGGGCCGTGCAGCACGATGATCGACTTGCCAAGCGCCGCCGCATAACCTGCGTCAAAGGCGGCGTTCCACTGTTTGTACTTGTCGCCGAAGCGGACAACCACCACGTCCGCATCCGCAATCCCCTTGCGTGTGCGGATCGCATTGACCATCGCGCCCTTGTGGTCATGCCAATACTTGTTCGGCTCGGCCCCTAGAATGGCCACACCGCAATCGTCGCTGGCGGCATGATCGGTCACAGGGCTATTGAATGTCATATCCAACCCTTGCGCGCCCTCAATGATCTGTTCCCGCCAGTCGGTGTGAATTTCGCCCGAGAGGTAAACGTTCAGCATCTTTAGTCCTCCGCAAACGCAGAAAAGGCGTCGTCGGCCCCTTCATCTTTTTAAGAATACTATCGCCGATGGCGATCCTGAGTTACCCGCGCAGGACGCCACCGGTCGCCTTCGTGACTTTGGCGATGATCTTTTCGGCCACCGCTTCGATGTCTTTTTCTTTCAGCGTCGTGTCCGTCGGTTGCAACCGCACAGTGATGGCCAGAGATTTCTTACCTTCACCCAAGCTGCCACCGATGAATTCGTCAAAGACACGCACATCCTCGATCAGCGCCTTGTCAGCACCCGCTGCAGCATTCACCAGCGTCAGCGCCTCGACGCCTTCATCGACGACAAAGGCAAAGTCACGTTCGACCGCTTGAAGATCTCGCAACTCCAATGCGGCACGGGTGGCACCTGATTTGCGGGGCAGAGGCACCTCGTCAGGCCAGATGGTAAACGCCATCGCCGGGCCCTTGATGTCCATCGCCTGCAGCACACGCGGGTGCAATTCACCGAACACACCCAGCACCTTTTTCGGACCCAAACAAATCTTGCCGTGACGCCCCGGATGCCACCAGGCATCCCCGTCGCGCAGGATCTGTACCTTCGCCGGTGCACCGATGGCAGCCAGTATAGCCTCAGCATCTGCCTTGGCGTCAAACACGTCCACCGGCCGCGAAGCACCGTGCACATCCTTGGGGCCGGAGCGCCCAACCAGCAAGCCGGTGATCTGGGTTTTCTGGTCGCCGGGTTCACCGTCATGGAACACCGGGCCAACCTCGAACAGAGCCACGTCTGCATAGCCGCGTGCCTGATTGCGGGCAGCGGCCTGCAACAGACCCGGCAGCAAATCCGGGCGCATGTGGCTCATCTCGGAAGAGATCGGGTTTTCCAGTTGGGTTGCATCGTCGCCACCACCGAACAGCGCTGCGGACGCCTGATCAATGAAGGTGTAGCTGACGCATTCATTATAGCCAAGCGCCGCGCAGGTGCGGCGCGCCATGGACTGGCGGCGCTGCGTCGGTGTCATAACCGCCTTCGGGATTCCATCCGTCACACGTGGCAACGGTTTGCCCTGCAACTTGGTCAGCGACGCAATCCGCGCGACCTCTTCCACCAGATCGGCCTCGCCCAGAACGTCTGGTCGCCAGCTTGGCACATGAGCCATCTCACCCTCAAGGCGGAAACCCAGGCGGGTCAGGGTCTGACGCTGTTCGCTTTCCGGAATATCCATACCGACCAGAGACTGCACCCGTGCCGCGTCCAACTTGTAAGCCCGCCCGTGGTTCGGGGCCTTGCCCGCTTCGACCACGTTGGAGGCTTCGCCGCCGCAGATATCCAGGATCATCTGGGTTGCGTGTTCCAACCCTTCACGGGTGTAATCTGGATCAACACCGCGCTCGAACCGGTACCGCGCGTCCGAATTGATCTTGAGCGCGCGACCCGTAAGGGCAATCTGCACATGATCCCAAAACGCGCTTTCGAGGAAGACGTTAACCGTCTCTTCGGTGCAGCCTGTTTCCTCGCCCCCCATGATCCCGGCAATCGATTCCGGGCCTTTGTCGTCCGAAATCACCATCATGCCCGGCTGCAGAGTGTATTCTTTCTCATCCAGTGCGACCAGCGTCTCACCACCTTTGGCGCGATGCACCCACAGGTTGCCTTGGACCTTGTCCGCATCAAACACGTGCAGCGGGCGGTTGTGGTCGAAGGTCATATAGTTGGTGATGTCCACCAAGGCCGAGATCGGACGCAGGCCAATAGCCTTCAGCTGATCCTGCAGCCACTGCGGGCTGGGGCCGTTCTTGACACCCCGGATCAAACGCCCGGTGAAATGCGGCGCGCCGTCCAAAGTGTCTTCGTCAATGCTCACCTTGATCGGGCACTCGAAATCCCCGGGAACCGGCGCATAGTCACGCTGTTTCAGCGTACCGATACCACGCGCGGCCAGATCACGCGCGATCCCTTCAACGCCCAACGCATCGGGCCGGTTCGGCGTGATCGCGATCTCGATCATCGGATCGACCTTCGACGGATCGTTCTCGGCCAGCCAGTCCACAAATTTGTCGCCAACTTCGCCCGAGGGTAGCTCGATGATGCCGTCATGCTCCTCCGACAGCTCCAGCTCACGTTCCGAGGCCATCATGCCAAAGCTTTCGACGCCCCGGATCTTGCCGACGCTGATGGTGATATCCAGACCGGGTATGTACATGCCCGGCTTGCAAACCACGACGGTGATGCCTTCACGCGCGTTCGGGGCCCCGCAGATGATCTGCAGATCACCCTCATCTGTTTCAACCGTGCAGACCCGCAGCTTGTCAGCGTCCGGGTGTTTCTCGGCATGTTTGACATGGCCCAGCGTAAAGCCCGCCAACCGGTCCGCCGGGTTCACGATCTCTTCGACCTCCAGGCCAAGGTCGGTCAGCGCCTCGGCGATCTCATCAACCGAAGCGTCAGTGTCGAGGTGGTCTTTCAGCCAGGACAGAGTGAATTTCATTGCACGGGGCCTTTTTGGGCAGATATCCAGTCGGCACAGGCAATGGCAAAGAATGGACCAAGGTGCAAGCGCTGTGCGTCATGGATAGGTTGGGGTGCGGCCCAAAAGCTCGTCCAATTGACGCCCGATCCAGCCATGCGGGATGAAATGCCCGCCCGGATGGGTGTCCAGCACCACCTGCCCCTGTGCGCAATCGGTCCATTCCACGCGGCTGAGCGTCAGGATCGGCACTACGCTCCAATCACCGCGCGGGGTTGCTCCGTTGCAATTGTACTTTTCACGCCACAGCGAGACCGGATAGGTCGTGTCGCCATTCGCGCCATAAGGAAAATCCATCACCGTATCGCTGAGGCCATGCACATGCCGCGCCTCACGCGGGCCTTCGGGGCAGTTTTCTGTCTGGCGAATGCTGCCCGCAACGGCCAGCAAAGCGGCGATGTCGTTGCCTGACTGGCACACATAGCGCCACGCCATCGCGCCGCCGAAGGAATAGCCCGAGACATAGATGCGGTCGGGGTCAATCGGATAGCGCTTGGCCACGTCCTCCAGCACCCGGTCGGCAAAAGGCACATCGCCAGTGTCCGAGGTCCAGAAATTCCAGCTTTTGCCCAGCCCGTTCGGGGCCACCAGCAGCACGCCCCGCAGCTTGGTCGCTCCGGCAATGCGCTCATGGTTCACGACCACGGTCCCCTGCCGCGCCCAGCCGTGGAAATGCAGCAACACAGGCAGAGGCGTTTCGCCGTCCCATCCTTCGGGTTCCAGCACATGGTACGAGCGGTCGCCGACCTCACAGGCCGTGTCGCCGTGGCAGTCGGTGTTCGATGGTCCCATGGCGAAGGCGGGTGAGGCGGTCAGCAACAGAAGGCAAAGCAGTCGATAAATCATGCGCCTGACCCTAGCCAGCCAGAGCGCCAAGTCACGTCACAACCCCGTGGGAACCTGTAACAAGCAGTGGTGTCGCCAGACCGCGGGATGGCGATCCTTGATTGGTGGTGGGTAGTTTATGGAGGCCAAATCCGCGCGCTGTTCGAACGTCGCGCTGGCGGAGACAAATCGCCAGCCCGTGCGGGCGGTCTGGCGATAGCGCGGCGGCCTATCGGCCTTTGCTCCGCGCTTAGCAGCCAAACCAACTGCTCACCACCACTTCCAAAACCCGTAGTTGCGTTTGTTAATTAAGTCCTGAGTTTTTTCTCTCTGAAATCTGTCGCGCATCTGAAAAACAGCAGGCCGCAAAAACTCGAATCCAGCAATAAGAACTCCGGGCAAGAACAGAAATGCCGATGCAACAAAAGCAATCAGAACCGCAACCGGCTGGCTTTTCCAAACCCACAGCACAAACGTTGGCATCACAAACATCGCGAGGAACAAACACAAACACCAAAGCAGCGGATGCCTAGAAACCTTTTGCTTCCACCAATCCTTTTATGCGGTCAGCCAGTCGTCCAATGTGCTCTCTACCGAGACAAACCACCATGCAGGTTCGGCATATCCAGAGCCGCAAACCCGTAGTGGCGCAACCACCGCAAGTCGGAATCAAAGAACGCCCGCAAATCCGGAATGCCGTATTTCAGCATCGCCAGACGGTCGATCCCGATACCAAAGGCAAAGCCTTGATAGACCTCAGGATCAATCCCACCGGCGGCGATCACCTTGGGGTGGACCATGCCAGAGCCGAGGATCTCCATCCAGTCGTCGCCCTCGCCGATCTTCAGCTGGCCGTTGTCCCAGGAACAGCGGATATCGACCTCGGCCGACGGCTCGGTGAATGGGAAGTGCGAGGCGCGGAAGCGCAGCTCGACGTCGTCGACCTCGAAGAAGGCCTTCACGAACTCTTCCAGAACCCATTTCAGGTTCGCCATCGAGATGTCTTTGTCGATGGCCAGCCCCTCGACCTGATGGAACATCGGCGTGTGGGTTTGGTCATAGTCGGCGCGATAGACACCGCCCGGACAGATCACGCGGATCGGTGCGCCCTGTTTCTCCATCGACCGGATCTGCACCGGAGACGTATGGGTGCGCAGCACATGCGGCGGGCGATTGTCGCCCTCGGCGCGGTGCATGTAGAACGTATCCATCTCGGCCCGCGCGGGGTGATGGCCGGGAATGTTCAGGGCGTCGAAATTGTACCAGTCGGTTTCGATCCGCGGCCCTTCGGCCACCGAGAAACCCAGTTCGGCAAAGATCGCGGTCAGTTCCTCGGTCGCCTGGCTGATCGGGTGGATCGAGCCCTGACGGCGCGCGCGGGTCGGCAGGGTGACGTCCAGCCATTCGGTGCGCAGACGTTCATCCAGCGCGGCATCGGCCAACGCGGCCTTTTTTGCAGAGAGCGCCGAGTTGATCTCATCCTTCAGGGCGTTCAGCGCGGGGCCTGCAACCTGACGTTCCTCGGGCGTCATCTTGCCCAGCTCGCGCATCTTCAACGCGACCTCGCCTTTTTTACCGACAGCCGCGACGCGGATCGCCTCAAGCGCGTTTTCGTCGCCTGCTTCGGCGATTTGGCCCAGATATTTTGCCTTAAGATCGTCCATGACGGCCCTCTGAATTTTGTCGAGAACCTGCTATCGGCCCCGCCCCGCGAATGCAAGCGGGACGGTGCGGATCAATAGCTGTATTCCGGGAAAATCCGGGTCAGGTCGCCATTCCAGTCGCCATTGTAGTGATCCAGCAACTCATCTGCCGGAACCTTACCAGTGTCGATGCTTTCCTTGAGCGCGTTCAGGAAATGTGTCTCATCCGGGACCAGCCCCCCTGCACCGGGGCGCGCGCGGGCCTTCAACCCGGCCTCAGAGATCGCAACAACCTCGCGCGCCAGATCGTGCATGTTGATGTCACCGACCTGCGCCTGAAGGCCATTGACCGCAGCTTGTACGCGCAGTTCCTCGCGCGTTTCCGCATCCCAGCCCTTAACCAGATCCCACGCCGCATCCAGCGCGCCCTGATCGTAAGTCAAACCAACCCAGAAGGCGGGCAGCGCACACAGGCGACGCCACGGGCCACCATCCGCCCCGCGCATCTCCATGTATTTCTTGATCCGTGCTTCGGGGAAGGCCGTGGTCAGGTGATCGGCCCAATCGCTGAGGGTCGGTGTTTCACCCGGCAGAGCAGGCAATTCCCCTTTGAGGAAGTCGCGGAACGACATACCTAGCGCGTTGATATACTGGCCGTCGCGATAGACAAAATACATCGGTACATCCAGCGCGTATTGCACGTAACGTTCGAACCCAAAGCCGTCTTCGAACACAAAAGGCAGCATACCCGTCCGGGCGTCGTCCAGATGCCGCCAGATATGGCTGCGCCAGCTTTTCTGGCCATTGGGCTTGCCTTCAAAGAAAGGCGAATTGGCAAACAAGGCGGTCGCCACAGGTTGCAGCGCCAGCGCAACGCGCAGTTTCTGCACCATGTCGGCCTCGGACCCGAAGTCGATATTGACCTGAACCGTGCAAGTGCGCCGCATCATGGCGCGGCCCATGGTGCCGACCTTTTCCATATAGTCGTTCATCAACCGATAACGCCCTTTCGGCATCAACGGCATTTCCTCGTGGGTCCATATCGGGGCCGCGCCCAGACCAATGAAACCAACGCCGATCTCGTCGGCGATGTCCTTCACCTCACGCAGGTGGGTGTTTACCTCATCGCAGGTCTCGTGGATCGTCTCAAGCGGGGCACCGGAAAGCTCCAGCGCGCCACCGGGTTCCAGGCTGACATTTGCACCGTCTTTTTCAAGACCGATCAGCTTGTCGCCTTCGCGCACTTCGCCCCAGCCATGGCGATCCCGCAGACCTTCCAGCACGGCCACAATCGAGCGTTTGCCTTCAAACGGCAGCGGCTTCAGCGTGTCTTTGCAATAGCCGAACTTTTCATGCTCGGTGCCGATGCGCCAGTCTTCTTTGGGCTTGCAGCCTGATTCCAGATACTCGGCCAGTTGCTCATGGCGTTCGATCGGACCGCCGCCGGACTGAGGGATGGACATGAACCGTGCTCCGATCCTGATGTGTCTGTCTTGAAGGTCAGTCGTGGTCGTAAATGACGCCAGTGTCAATGCAACCGCAAATGTGCCGGGCGCGATGGGGTGCGTTCCCAGATGACGACGGGATGTCGTGATTTACCGTTGAGTTCCGACAGCATCTGTTCGGTTTTCAACCCAGGCAGGCTAGAGAACACATCAAACAAAGCCTCTGCCCCTTCTGCATTCACAGGAATGTGAAGCGCCGGTTGTCCCGACTGATCCAAAACCCAATGCGCCGGGCTTGAGGTCGGGTCGAGCGCAAGCCGTTCAATCTCGCGAGTCGCCACGATGCCGCCATCCAAAGGACCCAGATAGGTGATCTGACCTTCATCCACGGTCACCACACCCTGCCCACCTGCGCCGGTTCTGAATCGGGCGCGTTGTATGCCAATGACCGCCAATGCCACAGACACCAAGATCAGGAACCAGCCCAACCATGCCAACAACCCACCCGGCCCGCTGACCCAGCTGAGGCCGAGGATTAGGACAAAGAAAGCAACCAAAACTTCGCGCCAGCGCCACAGCGCCAGTTTTGCCTCGGGTCGGATGAAACTCATCTGTACTCTCCAACAGAAACGCCCGAATACGGTGCCTGTATTGCTTCAAACTGCATGGACGTGAAATCGTGCACCAGTTGACGATTTTCAATCCCACCCGCATCGGCCAACTGCGTCTGCCACAACTTTCCGTTTTCCGCCCATTGCAACAAGTCGCCAAAACGGTCCGCCCATTCCCATCCTGAGCAACATATTGCCGGCCCGTCGTGAGGTGGCAACAAGGCATACTGACTGGAAATATGTGCGCGGTTATTTTCTCCAATCGTGAATGTTTGCCTCAGACTCCAGTTTTCGACCAGGTCCAGCCTCAGTTCTATTTCATACTTTTCGCCGCCCGCACGGACCCAACCCCTTTGCTGCAGGCGAGATGAGACGAGATCTCCCATGTGAAAACCGTCGGTCGAATTTGGGAAGCTGTCGGCCTCGGCTGCTCTCAGGCCGTCGGGCAGGTCTTCAGGAGGTGTTGCGCCGTTCAGCCAAAGCCTGCCGTCCGCAGTGAAAGCGCCGCCGCCGAACCAGCTGTCGGATTGGGGCCAGTACGCGATCGCCGTAAGCCAGGGCGCTTTGGAAACGGCCGTCCAGCAGCGACCACCTTTGCACGCGAAATAGACCAGATGTCGGCCTGACGGGGAAAGATCGCATCTGTGTTCGTGGATTCGGGCCCCAAGCCATTGCCCAAGCCTTACAGTGCCGACGCTGCGGTCCCACATCAATACAGCAACTTGGTCGGTCGGACCTCGACGCAAAACAATTGCTTGATCTAACCCCAAAGCCGTTAAAACGTGCAGCCGGGGCGGTGGTGTCACGCCCAATCCCCCAGCGCCTGCTGCCACATCGTCAACGCCGCCACAGCCGCCGTATCCGCCCGCAGGATGCGCGGGCCAAGGCTGACCACATGCGCATATGGCAGAGCTGACAGTCGGGCGCGTTCTTTCTCAGAAAAGCCACCTTCGGGGCCGACGAGAATCGCCCATGGCCGTCCTTTTTCGTTAGCAGCCAATCGCAGGGCTGAGCCGACCTCGGCCTCGTTGCAAAACATCAACTGACGGTCCTCGGGCCAATTATCTAAGACACGATCCAGCCGCTGCAGATCGGTGACTTCGGGTACGAAGGTGCCGCCGCATTGTTCCGCGGCCTCGACCGCATGAGCCTGCAAGCGATCCTGACGGATGCGTTCGGAATTGGTAAACTCGGTCTGTACCGGCAGGATGCGAGCCGCGCCCATTTCGGCAGCTTTTTCAACGATAAAATCCGTGCGGGCTTTTTTGATAGGTGCAAACAGAAACCACAAATCGGGCGGCAATTGCAAAGGTTTGGTCTGCGTGGTGCAGCTCAGTACTCCACCCCGCTTTCCGGCTTCAACCACTTCAGCCAACCACTCGCCATCCTTGCCATTGAACAAGGCTACGACCCCACCAACCGTCAGTCGCATCACACCAAACAAATAATGCGCCTGGTCGCGCGTCAAAGGAACCGATTGCCCCTGACCCAAGGGCTGCTCTACATACAGTCTGATCTTCGCACTCATGAGACCTTACATATGCAAGGCAATGCCCCAACACCAGACGGTCAAGTCGCCGATGCTGTCACCGGCAACTGGGTCGATACCTATGCGCCAGCCTTCACCCGCCCTTATCTGCGCCTCAGCCGCGCGGACCGGCCCATTGGAACATGGCTGTTGCTGATTCCATGCTGGTGGGGCTTGGCCTTGGCCATCCTGCATGACGGCCAGCCCCGATGGGAAGATCTGTGGATCGCCATTGGCTGCGCATTTGGCGCTTTTCTGATGCGGGGGGCGGGGTGCACCTGGAACGACATCACAGACCGGGACTTCGACGGGCAGGTTGAACGCACACGTTCACGCCCGATTCCCTCGGGTCAGGTCAGCGTCCGGCAGGCAGCGGCCTGGATGATCCTGCAATGCCTGCTGGCACTTGGCATTCTGCTCAGCTTCAATCAAGCGGCCATAGCGATGGGCGTACTGTCCTTGCTGCCGGTGACAATTTACCCTTACGCCAAACGGTTCACATGGTGGCCGCAAGTGTTTCTGGGCCTGGCCTTCAACTGGGGCGCGCTTCTGGCCTGGGCGGCGCATAGCGGCTCAGTCGGGTGGCCTGCAATTTCGCTATATCTGGCGGGGATCGCGTGGACTCTGTTCTATGATACGATCTACGCCCATCAAGACGCCGAGGATGACGAGTTGGTGGGGATCAAATCCACAGCACGCCTGTTTGGCGAAGACACGGCGAAGTGGCTGAAGTACTTTCTGGTGGCAACCGTTTCATTTATGGGATTGGCCATCATCGATGCAGGCGTGCCGGATGCTTCGATTCTGGCGCTGGTTGTTGCGCTTTGCGGTCCCTGGGCAATGGGCTGGCATATGATGTGGCAGCTGCGCGGTCTGGATCTGGAAGATAACGCCAAGCTGCTGCAATTGTTCCGGGTCAACCGCGACACCGGCTTGATTCCGCTGATCTTCCTTTGCGTCGCCTTGCTGCTCTGATTGCACCTGTCGAATGAGGGCTGTAAAGATCGGCCCAAACGCCTGAGGAGTGCCAAACCCAAGCATGCGTCTGCCGTATTTTATCGCTGTTTCACTGATCTTTCTGGTCTCAGCCGGGCTATCTCTGTTGGCGGCCAGCTATGCCGTCACAAAAATCGAAGAGACATCTGAATTCGCCGTAAGGCGGTCACTGGACCTCAAAGGTCATGACTGGGCCGAGGTTGAATCCGACGGTTTGCGCGTTATCCTGACCGGCACCGCACCAGATGAGGCCACACGTTTCAACGCGTTGACTGTGGCCGGGACCGAAGTCGACACATCCCGCGTGATCGACGAAATGGAGGTCGAGGCCACCTCGGCGCTGGCCCCACCCCGCTTCTCGGCGGAAATCCTGCGCAATGACGGCGGCATCTCGATCATCGGTCTGATCCCCGCCAGTGAGGACAGGGCGAGCCTGATTGACCGGCTGCGCAACCTGGATCGGAGCGTTGCAGTGTCGGATCTGATGGAAACGGCAGATTATCCCAAGCCCGATGGCTGGGATGCCGCAATATCTTACGCCATCGAGGCATTGGCGCGGTTGCCTCGTGCAAAAGTTTCCGCCAGCTCTGGCTTGGTCAAGATCACCGCGATTGCGGACAGCCAAGAGGAAAAACAACGGCTTGAACAGGACCTGACGCGCGCCGCACCGCCCAGCTTGCGCATCGGCTTGGCAATCTCGGCCCCTCGCCCCGTCATCACACCCTTCACACTGCGCTACCTGATAAATGATGACGGCGGGCAGTTTGACGCCTGTTCCGCCCAGGATGAAAAGGCCCGCGATCGCATCGTGGCCGCCGCGCGCGAGGCGGGCTTGCAAGGCAACTATTCTTGCACCATCGGTCTGGGAGAACCCTCACCCCGCTGGCCCGAAGCCGCCGAACAGAGCATTCAGGCTCTGTCCGAAATCGGCAAGGGCACCGTGACGCTGTCTGACGCGGATATCACGCTAGTTGCGGCGCAAGGCACAAACCCTGCCCTTTTTGATCGGGTGGTGGGCGAGCTTGAAACCGCCTTGCCGCCGGTCTTTGCACTGCACGCCGTGTTGCCGGAACCCGAGACTACGGATGCTTCAGGCCCGGTTGAGTTTTCCGCAACCCGCAGCCCTGAAGGCTTGGTACAACTGCGGGGACGCCTGGGCGATGAGACCCTGCGGGACATGGTCGACAGCTATGCCCGTGCCGCATTTGGCTCTAATCAAGTTTATACCGCCACACGCATTGTGTCCGATCTTCCCGCAGATTGGCCTGTGCGTGTTCTAGCCGGGCTCGAGGCATTGGCGCAGCTGCATAACGGGGCATTGACCGTGACACCTGAAATGGTCGAACTGAGCGGGATCAGCCACGAAGAAGACGCCAAGGCCCGCATCGCAAGGCAGTTGTCCGACAAGCTGGGTGAGGGGCAGGAATTCACCCTGATGATCACTTATCAGCCTCCACCAGAGCCTGAAGATGCCCTGCCCGACCCGGAAGTCTGCGAACAACAGATTGCTGAAGTTCAGGCTTCTCGCAAAATCGCGTTCGAACCCGGATCAACCACGATTGCTTCAGATTCGCGCGACACGGTGAACCAGATTGCCGATATCTTGCGGGACTGCGGACCGATCCGCCTTGAGATTCAGGGCCACACCGACAGCCAGGGCCGCGAAGAGATGAACCAGCAGCTCAGCCAGGCACGCGCGCAGTCGATTCTGAACGAGTTGCGCGGACGGCGCATTCCCACCAGCAGCTACACCGCCGTGGGATATGGCGAAACGCAGCCCATCGCTGATAACGACACCGAAGAAGGTCGGGAAGAAAACCGCCGAATTGAGTTCCGTCTGATCCGCCCCGAGCCTTTCGAGGCCAACGAAACGGGTCTCGAAGCGCTTGAGACTGAGACAGAACCCGACACGCCCGAGACAGACCAGACTGACACAACCGCATCAGATGCGGATGCAGAGGACCAGTAAGTTGAACAGAACCGAATTCATCATCGCCACGGCCATCATTCTGTTTGCGGCCTTCTGCATGGGATGGTTTGCCAACTGGTTGGCTCACCGCCTTTCCCGCGTACGCCAAAGCGACGTTGCTGATCTGGACCGGATGAGCCAAGAGTTGCACGAGGCCGAAGAAACCCGTGATCAGGCCATCACCTATCTGCAACAGCGCGAAGCCGAGTTGACCAACCAACTGACGCAGACCGAAGCTGAGCTGGCCGCCGCGATGGACGGCCTGCGTGCCGCGCGGCAAGAGGCCGAAGAATTACGCGGGCGGATTAACAACGCCGACTGACGCGCCTCTCACGTGGGCGGATCACAAAACCTGCGCAAGATCGGCGATCAGGTCCTCTTGGTCTTCAAGGCCAACCGACAACCTGAACACGCCGTCCCCTGCATAGTCCCGATAGCTTTCCAGCTGTGCCCCTTCCAGACGGAAAGAGGTCTGCATCAAAGCGTCGGTGCCCATCCAAAAGATCAGGCTGCGATGGTGGCCCAGCGACACGGCATAGTGAACGATCTTCAGTTTTTCGATCATCTGCTGGGCCAGTGCTTCTCCGGTCGCGTTGTCGCCCACCTGGAAGGTGATCATGCCGGATGTGTTTCGCATCTGCCGTTGCGCCAATTCGTATTGCGGGTGTGATTTCAGACCCGGATACACGACTTTGGTGACGGCCCCACGTGTTTCAAGCCATTCGGCAACCTCCATGGCACCCGCCTGATGTGCCTGCATTCGAAGCGGCAAAGTGGCCATACCCCGGGCAATCATCCACGCGTTGAAAGGTGACATGATGCTGCCGTGATGAATGGCGGACTCGTTGCGGATCTTCTCAATCAACTCTTTGCGGCCCGCCACCGCTCCGCCAATGGCATCACCATGACCGCCTATGAACTTGGTCACAGAGTGCATGATCAGATCGACGCCCAAATCTTTGCTGGGTTGACCCAGCGGAGAGGCAAAGGTGGCATCACAGGACAACAATGCCCCGGCATCTTGTGCAATGGAGGAAACCGCCGCCAGATCGGTCAGTCGCCCGATTGGGTTAACCGGTGTTTCCGTATGAATCAGCCGCGTGTTCGACCTGATCGCCGCTGATACCGCCGCCAGATCAGACATGTTGACCGTGCTGACCTCGATCCCCAAGCGCGGAAGCGTATCCCGCGCCAGCTCGGCCACGCCCGCATAAGACACGTCAGAGACGATCACGTGATCCCCGGCGGACAGGAACGTCAGGAAAATCGCAGTAGCAGCCGCCATGCCTGACGCCAGACAGATACAATCCTCGGTGCTTTCAAACGCGCTTATTTTGGCTTCAAGCGTCCGCACGTTGGGGTTGGCCCAACGCCCATAGAGGTATGGGGCCTCTTCCTCGAGATCATGGGCGGAAAACCCAGCCACCTGGCCGGTGACAAAAGTCGAGGACATATGCAAAGCCGGTGCAGATGCACCGTTGGTCGGGTCCGGTTCTTCGCCCACATGAATCGCCCGCGTCGCAAGGCCCTTGTTTCTCAATCCGTTGTTCATGGGGTTGCCCTCTTGATCCGTATGTTCGGATTAAGCGCGAGCCCAAACGCCAACGTCTAGAGGGGAAATGTGCCAAGTATAGTTTAAAAACGACCACAACGTTCACCCCGCATTTTATGCTTTGCATCAATAGCGGTTCAGTGCGTCTGCCAACATGAAGACTACAACACTGGAGGAAGGATCAGCGGAACAGGCTAATTTGCAGTTCTGAACAAACGATAGGTGAGAGACGAATTGATCGGCGTGTTTTGGCCTACACGACCAGTTCGACTTCAACTTCATTAATAAATTCAATAATATGAATTGGTGCGATTTTGCCTGCACATACTTAAGTCCGCTATCCAACAAAACTGGAGTGAACTATGTATCTCAAGCCAATATTGAAGACTGCCGCAACATTAACAGCACTTGCCGCGACATCCGCTTTTGCCTCTAGCGATGTGATACCGTCCGAGAACGACACCTTTACAAAATGGGGCGAAGAATCTGGTTGGACTATCTTTGTCGATGAAACACGTGGATCATGCTTGATTGAGCGCGTGGATGAGAACAACAATGTCGTTCAAATGGGCCTGACTAAAGATCAGGAAATGGGCTATCTTGGTGTCTTCACGCAAAACAACATCGGCTTGAAAGGTAAGAAGGAAAAAATCTTCTTGTCACTTGACGGAAACGTTTATGAGGCCGAAGCACGCAAGAAAACCAAGCATTTGGCTGAAGGATATACCGGAGGCTATATCTTGGCGAACAACGCGCAATTCGTTGATGACGTTATGAAAAAATACGAAATGACGGTGTTCCCCGAAAAAGAGTTCGCGTTCACTGTAAGCCTGGACGGAACGCTGAAGGCCATTGAAGCCGCTCGCACATGTAATTCAGAACAGAGCAGCTAAAGTCTTGTGTTCAACTCCGGCACCTGAACTTGGGTGCCGGACGTTCCTACCACCGGGTTAACGCGTCTTCGTCTTCGTCCTTGGCGGCAACCCAATCTGCACCGGTTCTGGTGATTTCTTTCTTCCAGAACGGGGCGCGGGATTTCAGGTAATCCATCAGGTATTCAGCCGCCTCGAATGCATCTTTGCGATGCGGCGCGGCCGTGGCCACCATCATGATCCGGTCGCCTGGGGCCAGGCGACCGTGGCGGTGGATCACCAACACATCGCCCAGTGACCAACGATCCTTGGCTTCCTGGGCAATCTTGGTCAGAGCTCGTTCGGTCATACCCGGATAGTGTTCGATCTCCATCACATCCAGATCACCGCTTGCAAGATCGCGCACAACACCGGTGAACGTGACGATGGCACCGTTGGCGTCATCCCCTGCAGCAAAAGCGTTGGCCTCGGCCCCCAGATCGAATGGCTCTTCCTGAACAGCGATCCGCATCGCTTAACCACCGGTCATCGGTGGGAAAAACGCAACCTCACGCACACCGGTCAGCGAGGCATCAAAATCCGACAACTCTTGGTCCAGTGCCACCCGCAGGGCCGATAAATCGGCAAAGGCCGCCGCATAACGCTCTTCCCTTGCGCACAGTTCCGAGACCAGATCGCTGACCGTTGCAGCGCTTGTCTCAACTTTTTCTTTTGGCAAACCGATGCGTTCGCGCACCCATGCAAAGTACAGCACATCCATCGCTTAGCTCTCCTTAAGATGCGGCATGGCTTTACGTAGGTAGTCATAGCCGGTGATCAATGTCAGTGTTGCGGCGATCCACAAAAGCCACAGCCCGATTTGGCCAGCCCAGTACATGCCTTCAATATTCCAGCGCAGGTGGTTTACGTCTTCAACCTGACCCGCAATGATCTGCTCGACCAGATCGGCATCCATGCCGAAACTTGCCATCACGGCATAGTGTTCAAAGATACCTTGCGAAAACAGAACCGCGATGGCGATCATCTGCGCAGTGGTCTTCCACTTGGCCAGTTTCGTAACCTTGAGTGTCCCCGCTACATCACCCAGATACTCGCGCAGGCCCGAGACAAAAACCTCGCGAAACAGGATCACCGTCGCGGGCAACACCAGCCACGGTGTCCAGTGTTCAGTCGAATAGCCCACCAGGATCATCAATGCGATTACAACCATCGCTTTATCGGCAATCGGGTCCAGCATCGCGCCGATCTTGGTTTCCTGCTTCCAGGCGCGGGCCAGATACCCATCGAACCAGTCGGTAATAGCCGCCGACAGAAACAGGATCAAAGCGAACCAATCCGCATATGGCCGGGTGAAATACAAAAACATGACGGCCAGACCGGGCGCCGCCAACAGGCGCAGGACGGTCAGAATATTGGGCAAGTTCCACTTCATGGCTGGGACCCTATATCGACGCTGCGGGACAGAAAAGCCAATCAGACAAAAAACTGCGCGGATCACAGAAGCTTGGTCAAAGCGCCGCAGGCCTTTGGTCCTGTATCTCTTGGCCTTTCCGGGCTTTGCCGTCAGATTGCGGCGAAAACCCAGATCGGAAGTGTCAGATGACAGCCCATATTCAAACCGATGCCCGCGCGAACATGATTGGCAGCCTATGGATGATTGCCGCAATGGCGGGTTTTGCGCTTGAGGACGCGCTGCTCAAAGCGTCGTCGGCCGTGGTGCCGATCTGGCAAGTCCTGGTTGTGTTCGGCGCTGGTGGTTCTGTTGTTTTTGCTGCTGTGGCATTGATGCGCGGAACGCGCTTGATGCATCCTGACGTGCTGTCCCGGCCGATGAAGGTTCGGGTCCTGTTCGAAGTTCTGGGGCGGTTGTTCTATGTTCTGGCCATAGCGCTCACGCCATTGTCCTCGGCCACGGTGATTCTGCAAGCCACGCCGCTGGTCGTTGTCGCAGGTGCAGCGTTGTTCTTTGGTGAAGCGGTAGGTTGGCAGCTTTGGAGCGCCATTTTCGTGGGTATGCTTGGTGTTGTCGTGATCCTACAACCCACCGGCGACAGCTTTTCATTGCTGTCGATACTGGCCGTTCTAGGCATGCTGGGATTTGCGGGACGTGATTTGGCCAGTCGCGCAGCACCTGCCACGCTGGGAACCGAGGCCTTGGGATTCTACGGGTTTCTCAGCATCATCGTTGCGGGGCTCGCCTATCGGTTTTGGGAAGGCGTGCCGATGGTTTCGCTTGATCTACATACCAGCCTGCATCTGACCGGAGCGGTGCTGATGGGCGTTTTGGCTTATTCTTCGCTGATGAAGGCCATGCGCACAGGCGAAGTGTCCGCTGTGACCCCATTCCGCTATACGCGACTATTGTTCGGCATCGGCTTGGGCGTGCTCATGTTCGGCGAAAGCCTCGATCCCGTAATGTGGATCGGCAGCGCGTTGATCGTGGCTTCGGGGCTATACATCCTGTGGCGTGGACGGCGCGCCTAACCCTTGTCGTGAAAGAAATCATAGACCTTCTGCGCCAACCCGGCCGAGATCCCCTCGACTGCTTTTAGGTCCACCAGATTGGCTCGACTGACCGCCTTGGCGCTGCCGAAATGAGTTAACAAGGCACGTTTGCGCGCCGCCCCTACGCCGGGAATTTCGTCCAACGGCGTGGCGCCTACGGCCTTTGCACGCTTTGCGCGGTGAGTACCGATGGCAAACCTATGTGCTTCGTCCCTCAAACGTTGAATAAAATACAGCACAGGGTCGTTGCGCTTCAGGGCAAAGGGGCGCTGACCGGTCCGATGAAACTCTTCCTTGCCGTGATCGCGATCGACCCCTTTCGCAACCCCGACCATTGGAATGTCTGCGACCCCATGGGCCTGCATGATCTCATGCACCGCACTCACCTGCCCTGCACCGCCGTCAATCAGCAAAAGATCGGGCCAGAGCCCTTTTTCCCGATCCGGGTCTTCTTTTTGCAAACGGGTAAAGCGGCGGTTCAGAACCTCTTTCATCATGCCGAAATCATCGCCCGGCGTCAGATCGTCACCACGAATGTTGAATTTTCGATAGGCGTTCTTCATGAAGCCCTCGGGCCCCGCAACAATCATGCCACCGACCGCGTTGGTGCCCTGAATGTGCGAGTTGTCGTAAACCTCGATCCGTTCCGGTGGCGCGTCCAGATCAAACGCTTCGGCCACCCCGCGCAACAGTTTGGCCTGCGTTGCGCTTTCGGACATACGGCGAGCCAATGACTCGCGCGCATTTCGCAAGGCGCCCGCTACCAGTTCCTGTTTCTCACCGCGCTGCGGAACAAGGATCTCCACCTTGCGGCCTGCCTTCTCGGTCAGGGCCTCCTGCATCAGATCGGCGTTTTCGATCCCGTCCGATAGGATCAGCTGCCGGGGCGGTTCCTTGTTGTCGTAGAACTGACCAAGGAACGCCTCCATCACCTCAGCGGGCGAAACATCGGGGCCGACACGCGGATAGAAATCCTTGTTGCCCCAGTTTTGATTGGCGCGGATGAAGAACACCTGCACACAAGCCTGGCCGCTATCCATATACAGGCCGATCACATCCGCCTCGGCCACGCCGCGCGGGTTGATACCCTGGGACGTCTGAACTTGCGTAAGTGCCCGGATTCGATCACGCAGACCGGCGGCGCGTTCAAACTCCATTGCCTCGGACGCGGCCATCATCTGCTCGGCCAGATCCTCCTGCACCTTGGTGGATCGGCCTGACAGGAAACGCTCGGCGTCCTTGACGCTTTCGCGGTATGCCTCTTCCGAGATCAACCCGACGCACGGCCCTGAACAGCGTTTGATCTGATAGAGCAGACAAGGCCGCGTTCGACTGTCAAACATGGAATCCGAGCAGTTGCGCAGCAGGAACGCCTTTTGCAACTGGTTCAACGTGCGGTTCACCGCCCCTGCACTGGCGAAGGGCCCAAAGTAAGCACCCTTTTCCTTCTTCGCCCCGCGATGCTTTTTGATCTGGGGAAAGGCGTGGTTCTTGGCGACCAGAATGTTAGGAAAGCTCTTATCGTCGCGCAGCAGCACGTTGTACTTGGGCTTGAGCTGCTTGATCAAGTTCTGCTCCAGCAGCAACGCCTCGGTCTCGGTCCGGGTTGTCAGGAACATCATCGAGGCGGTCGAAGCGATCATCTTCTCGATCCGGCCAGAATGCCCCGGGCGTGTGTAATTCAACACCCGCGCCTTGAGGTTGCGTGCCTTACCCACATACAGTACCCGACTATCCGCATCCAGCATCCGATACACACCGGGCGAACTGTCCAGCGTTTTTGCATAGCGCTGAATGCAGGCATAACCGGTCGGAGAAGAGTCGCTGTGGGTGGTCATAGGCTTTTGATATGATTCTCTTGGACTGGCTGCAATCTCAGGCCTCTCAAATCAAGAGGAAACAAATCCACGACTTCTGTGGATAAGTGTGAAGATAAGTTTCTGCTGGATCGGAAATCCCCTTGTTTCATTGCCTCTTCCTTGATTTGCACAAAAAATGGGCAATAAATTAACGCCTTGATTCTAAATGATATTTTTTCAATCACTTAGCAAGTGTATGAAAAAAAAGACATTTTTGTAACGCGCAGGTAACACGAATGAGAGCAGTGCAAAACTTGCAGCGAAATTGCTTATTCTACGCCGAGCACGTCGGGTGTTTTCCAACCCAGATGCTGCCCCCCATCAACGCATAGAAGTTGCCCAGTGACCGCGTGCGCGTCCAGAAAATACCCCAGCGCAGCGGTGATATCCGAGGGGTTCGATCCGCGTTCCAGAACCGTGTTGGATCGTTGCGCCTGAAAATGCTGTTCGCTTTGGCGATGCCCCTGAACCGTCGGACCCGGACCAATCGCGTTGACCCGAATGTCAGGTGACAGGGCCTGAGCGGCCGTTCGGGTCAGGGCCCACAGCCCCATTTTCGCGATGGTGTAAGACATGAACTCTGGCGTCAGTTTTCGCACCCTCATGTCCACCATGTTGACGATCAAGCCCGCGGCCAAAGGCTCTTCGTTTTCGTCCATGCCAGCGGCCAGTCCCTGTTCCGCCATAGCCTGTGTCAGTACGAATGGCGCACGCAGATTGCTGTCGAGATGGCGGTCCCAGCTTTGGCGCGTTGCGGTATGGATATTGTCATATTCAAAGATCGAGGCGTTGTTCACCAGACATGTGATCGGGCCGCCCAGCGCCTCAGCCGCGTTCGGCAACAACGCCTGAACCTGAGCTTCGTCCAGCAGATCGGCCTGCAATGCCACTGCATGACGCCCAAGGGCCTGTATCTTGACGACCGTTTCCTGCGCGGGCTGTTCGGATGTAGCGTAGTGAACCGCTACATCGTAACCACGACCCGCCAGATACAGCGCCATAGCCCGGCCCAGACGGATACCGGCACCGGTCACTAAAGCTCGGGTCATGCTTCACCTCATTTTGTCAGATCACACCAGCAATACGGTGACATAAAGCACATAAAGGAAAGTCAACACCAACCCCCATACGCGCGAGATATCCTGTTTGAAGAAAACAAACGGGATCAGCAGCAGCGATGCGCCCAACATGACCCACAAGTCGAACCGCAGGAACTCGGGATCAACCGGTATTCGGCCGAACCACGTTGCAATCCCGATGATGGCCAAAAGGTTGAACATGTTCGAACCGATCACGTTACCCAGCGCTACGTCGGCCTGTCTGCGCAACGCGGCCATAACTGTTGTCGCCAATTCAGGCAAAGACGTTCCAACTGCAATCAACGTCAAACCAATGACCGTTTCGCTGACACCATAGTTACGTGCGATAATGGTCGCGTTGTCCACCAACAGATGCGCCCCCATTGGCAAACCAACCAGCCCCAGGATCAAGTAAATCGACACCTTCCAATAGGGCATGTCGGGATCAGCATCTTCCAGTCCCTCAAGCTCTTCATCTACGCAGGCTTCACCGCAAGCTTTGCGATGGGCCTTTGCCTCGCGGAAGGCGTTCAACAGGACCAGGCCCAAAGCCGCCAACAGGATCAGGCCGCTGAAAAAGGTAAAAGTTCCGCAGAAGGCCAAACCGATGAACAGAACTGTGGCCACCAGCATGAAGACATAGTTCCGGCGGCTGTTACATTCGCTGGTGTGCAAGGTCGCAAGCAGCGCGGGAAGGCCCAGAACCAACAAAATATTCGCCGTGTTGGATCCGACAACATTGCCCAGCGCAATGCCCGGGGCATTCTCTTGCAAAGCGCTGATCGCAATCAAAAGCTCTGGCGCGGATGTGCCAAATGCCACGATCGTCAGGCTGACGATCAACGCCGGAACGCCCAAGCGCAAGCTCAGGTTTACAGCGCCACGCACAAGGGCGTCGCCCGCCAGCAACAGAATCAACAGGCCAAGACCGGACAGCAGCCAAGTGGTAATCAAGTCCGGCCTCCTTTTTCGCAAGCGCAGGGGCCTTTGCCGATACGATACCGACCGCAGCGCGGGCATTTCGCAGAGCTCAGTTTCTTTTGCCCGGGAAAGCGCAGCTTGCCGAACATTGCCAATACGCCCATGGCAATCAGGAAAAGGGTGACGGCCTTGATGATCACGCTACAAACCGAAACGCGCGTAGGCCGCGCGCTCCTCTAATCCGGCAATGGCATCCTGTGCCAGGCTGGCTCCAAAGCGCGTCCAGATCGGTTTGCGTACGCCGTAACGGCGGAACTTGACCTTTTCGCCGAAGCGTTCCTGCATCTTGGGTTTGAGGTGGGCAATGCCATCAATCAGGCCCAACTCTTGCGCACGCCGCGCCAGCCAGACTTCACCCGTGAAAAGATCGGCACTTTGATCCAACTTGTCCCCACGTCGCGCTTTGACATGATCAATGAAGTTTTCGTGGATGTCCCCCAACAACCCCTGCAGACGGGCCACGTCCTCTTTCTTTTCCGGAGCAAACGGATCCAGCATCGACTTCGATTCTCCAGCCGTGTGCACGCGCCGCTCAAGCCCCTGACGCGCCAGAAAGACATGCGCGCCAAACCCGGCCGAAATCACTCCGATCGAGCCCAGAACCGAACTGTCATCTGCCCAGATCTCGTCCGCGGCGGCGGCCAGCCAGTACCCGCCCGAGGCAGCAACATCCTCGACAAAGGCAATCACAGGCACGTCCAGCTCTTCCGACAAACGTCGGATACGGGCACCGATCAGCGAACTTTGCACAGGGGACCCGCCTGGGGAATTAAGCTCAAGCGCCACGGCAGCGGGTTTTCCCTTGCGAAACGCTTTTTCCAGAAAAGGAGCCAAGGTCGTGTCATTCAACGCACCACGGCCCGCCATTCCAATGGCGCCGGACAGGCGGACAACGGCCACGCAGGGGTGTTTTTTGACAAACGGCAGGCTGAGTTTCATGGGTGCCGATGTAGAGTGCCGCCAACCCGTAAACAAGGGACTCATTCGGCCTTAAACGCGACGTGAACCAAATTCCCACACTCAACGGGCAAAAATGCAACGCCTGACGAAAGTCAGCTGCGTATCCGCCAACCCGTTTTGAAAATCCAGCCGATGACCGCCAAACAGACCCCAGTAAAAGCGAGAATGGCCAGAAGACTAAAGACAATTGGTACGTCCGCTAGCCCATAAAAAGACCAGCGAAAGCCCGAAATCAGATAAACTACCGGATTGAACAACGTGATCGTCTGCCACAACGGTGGCAGCATCGAGATCGAATAAAATGTGCCGCCCAGAAAGATCAGCGGCGTCACCACAAGTTGTGGCACCAGTGACATCTGTTCGAAATTGCTGGCCCAGATTCCAATGATAAAACCCAGCAACGAAAAGCTGAGGCAGGAAAGGATCAGAAACGCAGCCATGGCAAAGGGATGTTCAATCCGAAAATCCACAAAAAAAGTAGCGGTTGCCAATATCACCAAACCGACAAACAACGCCTTGGTGGCTGCGGCACCAACATATCCGATCACGATCTCGATGAAATTGACCGGCGCGGACAGCAGTTCATAGATAGTGCCAAGAAACTTCGGGAAATATATCCCGAAAGACGCGTTCGAAATCGACAGCATCACCACCGACAACATGATCAACCCCGGCACGATGAACGCACCATATGAGACGCCTTCGACTTCCTGAATGCGGCTGCCGATAGCCGTGCCAAATACCACGAAGTACAACGACGTGGACAGAACCGGTGAGAAAAAGCTTTGCGCGAGAGTGCGGAAGAACCGGGTCATTTCGAACCGGTAGATGGCGGCAATTGCAGTCCAGTTCATGCCATTTCTCCGGATACAAGATTGACGAATATCTCTTCCAGACTCGATTGCCGTGTTTGCACGTCCCGCAGTATCAACCCGGCTTGTGAGACGTCATTCAGCAGTGTCGTGATACCCGTGCGGTCCGCGTGGGTGTCATAGGTGTAAATCAAGACATCCCCCGCACCATTCAGTGTCAGGTTGTGCAGCGCAAGACTGTCTGGAATCTGCGCGATGGGCTCTGTCAGCATGACCTCAATCTGCTTTTTACCCATCTGTGCCATCAGTGAGTCCTTATCCTGCACCAAAAGCAGCTCACCCTTGTCGATGACCCCGACACGATCTGCAATGGCTTCGGCCTCTTCGATATAATGGGTGGTCAGAATGATTGTGACCCCGTCCCTTTTAAGCTCGGCCACGATTTCCCACATGTCTTTACGCAGCTCGACATCCACACCGGCAGTGGGTTCATCCAGAAACAGAACGCGGGGCTCATGAGCCAGTGCTTTGGCGATAAGCACCCGACGTTTCATACCGCCAGACAATTCCTTGATCGCATTGTTGCGCTTGTCCCAAAGGGACAGTTTCCGCAGAATCTCTTCGATCCGCGCATTGTTTTTGCCAAGCCCGAACAGCCCCCGCGACAGGCGTACGGTGTTCCAAACCTTCTCAAACGGTTCCAGCGCAATTTCCTGCGGCACAAGCCCGATCATCCTACGCGCAGCGCGGTAATCGGCCTGAATATCATGCCCTCCCACCGTGACCTCACCGGAACTTGGGGTGGTGATCCCGCAGATGGTCGAGATCAAGGTTGTCTTTCCGGCACCGTTTGGCCCCAACAGGGCAAGAATCTCACCCTCTTCAATGTCCAAGGACACACCTTTCAGCGCCTCAAACCCATCGGCGTAAGACTTGCGCAGATCTCTGATGGACAAAATTGTCGTCATATCCGTTCCCCGTTATGGCGTGGACCCTATCGCGCCAAACCTGAGTATAACAGGTCAATTCAACATCGTTTGACACACATCTGCCTTACAGGCGACGAACTGCGCCACTAACATCCGCCTTGCAATCCGCAGCCTGCTCGCAAACTCTGCCCGAAACGGAGGGTGCAGATGCTAAAGGGAATTCGTGTCGTCGAAATCGAAGGTTTGGGCCCCGGCCCGTTTGCCGCCATGCAACTGGCCGATTTGGGCGCTGATGTGATAACCATTCATCGCAAAAGCGGTGCTGTCACACCCGGAATGCCAGAACGCTCACTTCTGGATCGCGGAAAGCGGTCCATCGCGCTTGACCTGAAAGACCCTGATGACCTGGAAACCGCCCTGTGTCTGATCGGCACCGCAGATGCCTTGATCGAAGGCTTCCGCCCCGGTGTGATGGAAAAGCTGGGCCTTGGCCCCAAACCCTGCCTGGCCCGTAACCCGAAGCTTGTCTATGGACGCATGACGGGCTGGGGCCAGGATAGTCCGCTGGCTGACACAGCCGGGCATGATCTCAACTATATCGCCCTATCCGGAGCGCTCTGGTATGCCTCTCATCCCAACCAGCCCCCGCAGACACCCGCAACTCTGGTGGGCGATATTGGCGGCGGAGCCATGTATCTCGTCGCGGGTCTTCTGGCCGGTCTTATTAACGCGCAACGCACTGGTGAAGGTACAGTTGTCGATGCTGCAATATATGACGGTTCAGCCCATATGATGAACCTTCTGATGACCATGCGCCAAACAGGCAATCTGTCCGATACGCGCGGTGAAAGCCTTTTGGACGGCCCACACTGGAGCCGCACATATACGTGCGCTGATGGCGGCTTCATTTCGGTCCAATGCCTCGAACCCAAGTTTTACGCCCAGTTCTTGCAGATCCTGGGTCTCGCCAAAGATGCCGAATTCCAAAACCAATATGAGCGCACGCTTTGGCCCGACCTAACCCAACGCCTTGCCGAAATCTTCGCCAGCCAACCGCGCGACCACTGGGACGCCGTGTTTCGCGGTACAGATGCCTGCGTCGCCCCGGTGCTCAACCCGCAAGAGGCGCAGGAACACCCGATGAACACTCATCGCAACACTTGGCAAGACATCGACGGCACTCTCCAAGCCGCCGCCGCGCCTCGGTTTTCAAATCATCAATGGAACCCCAGACCCAGCCCAACACGCGGAGAGCACACAAAAGACATCCTCGCGCAGATCAACGACCCACGCTGATCCGCTCTTCATCTGGCCACAAATACCTCGGGGGATGAATTGGTCGCAGACCAAGAAGGGGGCTGGCCCCCTTTCTAGTTTACCGTGCGCGCACTGTGTCGATCATCAACTGCACATTCTCAGGATCCGCATCTGGCGTGATCCCGTGGCCCAGGTTGAAGATATGTGGCCCCTTCGAGAACGCCTCAACAATGCGCCGCGTCTCGTCCACCAACGCCTGCCCGCCCGTCACCATATGGGACGAGGCCAGATTGCCCTGCACACAGCCATCAGCCTGCACATGCTCGGCCGCCCATTCCGGCGACACCGAATTGTCCAGCGCGACGCAATCTACACCTGTTGTTTTGGCAAACCCGATATACCCGTCGCCCGCCTCACGCGGGAATCCGATGACCGGTATGCCTGGATGGCGTTCCTTGATGGCCTGAGTAATCACCCGGCACGGTTCGACCGCGTATTTCTGGAACGCCTCACCTTTCAAGGACCCCGCCCAACTGTCAAAGATCTTGACCACCTCGGCCCCGGCTTCGATTTGCGCGGACAGGTACTCGATCGTTGCGGCGGTGATGCGATCCAACAAAGCCTCAAACAGCGCGGTGTTCCCTTCCCGCAACGCGTGCGCGGGGCCCTGATCTGGCGTGCCGCGCCCTGCGATCATGTAAGTTGCGACCGTCCACGGCGCGCCGGCAAAACCGATCAGAGTGGTTTCCGACGGCAATTCGCGCGACAGAATTCGTACCGTTTCATAAACGGGCGACAGTGTTTCATGAATCGCGTCAACCGGTTTTAGCGCGTCAAACTCGGATTGCTGCGTGATCGTCGACAGGCGCGGGCCTTCACCGGTCACAAACCACAGATCAGCGCCCAGCGCCTGCGGCACCAACAGGATATCGGCAAACAGGATCGCGGCATCAAACCCGTAACGACGGATCGGTTGCAATGTGACTTCGGCCGCAAGCTCAGGGTTATAGCACAAGGAAAGGAAATCGCCGGCCTGTGCGCGGGTGGCGCGATACTCGGGCAAATACCGGCCCGCCTGACGCATCATCCAGATCGGCGGCACATCCTGCACCTCACCCGCCAGCGCCCGCAGCAGTTTCTTTGTCTCGGCCATATTCGCCCCCAGTCATCCGGTTTTCGCAACGGGTCGTCCTTCGGCGGCAATTTGTCAAGCGCAGCCCCCATTGTCAGGGCAATGTGACGCGACTAAAGCTGTGAGCATGACTGTGAATTTGCCCACACCCGCATCGCCCCTCAGAATCGGCACCCGTGGCTCGCCGCTTGCTTTGGCGCAGGCCCATGAAACACGCCAACGCCTGAGTGATGCCTTCGACCTGCCCGAAGATGCATTCGATATCGTGGTAATCAAAACAACGGGCGACAATCGCGCCATGATCGATGCTGATCGACCGCTGAAAGAGATCGGCAACAAGGGTCTGTTCACCAAAGAAATCGAAGAAGCGATGCTGCGCGCTGAAATCGACATCGCCGTGCATTCGACCAAAGACATGCCGGTCGCACAGCCCGACGGCCTTGTGCTGGATACTTTCCTGCCGCGCGAGGACGTGCGAGATGCGTTTATCTCCCCGCGCTTGGGTTCCATCCACGAACTGCCCGAGGGTGCCGTTGTTGGCACCTCCTCGCTGCGTCGCCGTGCTCAATTGCTGAACCGGCGTCCTGATCTGAAGGTGGTCGAATTTCGTGGAAACGTTCAGACGCGACTGAAAAAGCTGGAAGATGGCGTGGCAGATTGCACCTTCCTGGCGATGGCGGGAATTCGACGTCTGGGTATGGATGATGTCCCGGCAAGCGCCATTTCCCCTGACGATATGCTGCCCGCCATCGCGCAAGGCACCATCGGCATTGAACGGCGCAGCGACGATATGCGTGCGGCAGAAATGCTTGAGGCGATTCACCACGCGGAAACAGGCCAACGGCTGGCGGCCGAACGTACGTTGCTGGATGCTCTGGACGGGTCGTGTGAAACGCCGATCGCGGGTCTGGCCGAAATCAACAATGGCGCCCTCAGGTTGCGTGGCGAAGTTCTGCGACCAGATGGAACGGAAACCGCCAGTCGGGATATGACGGGCGCAATCACAGACGGGCCGGAAATGGCCCGCGCGATGGCTGCCGAATTGCTTGCGCAGGCTGGACCGGATTTATTTGATTGGAAAAATTCAAAATAAATTCTTCGAGTGTGAACTGGGTCACTGTAAAAGGCGATTTCTTCAGGCATTAAAGTGACATACCAACCAGGAAGTCAGGTCAGTCTCGAAAGTATCGAAAAGTTTTCAGATTGCGGTGATTTAATCAGTATTCGAGGGGGCGAGGCTGGCCCCTGACTTCCAGAGGTGACGGGTCGCAGTTGTTATCAACAGCGACCCGTTTTTTTACAATGATCAGGAAATTGCAGCCACGGCGTGGCGTACGGCTTCTCTGGTCTGATCCAGATCGGCCTCGGTCACCGCTAATGACGGGTACAGCTTGCCCGGAGCTTTGAAAATCCCATGCGACCGCAAAGCGCCATTATACGTTGCGTTGCGTGCAGGGTCGTCGTGACTGGCGCTGCGGTAGTCCCTGCATTCGGCTTTGGTAAAATAGATATCGAACAAAGTCTCGTCTCCGCAAATCCGATGCGGAATGCCGGCTTCGTTCAGCGCGTCCTTCTGCATGTCTTGCAACTGCCGCCCGATACCGCGCAAGTGTTCATAGGCCCCATCACGCCGCAGGATTTCCATTGTTTTCAATCCCGCAACCGAAGCCACCGGATTGCCCGACAAAGTGCCCAATTGCATCAGCCAGCCGTCTTCACCGACTTTCGATTTGTCGAAATGCTTCATGATCTCGGCGCTGGCGCCTAAAGCCGCCAAAGGAAACCCGCCGCCGGTGATTTTGCCCAAGGTGCAGATATCCGGGGTCACGCCATAACGTTCCTGCGCCCCGCCATACGCCAGACGGAACCCGGTGACGACCTCATCGAAGATCAGCAGCACATCGTGTTTGTCGCACAAATCCCTCAGCCCTTGCAGGTACCCGGGCAAGGGCGGAATGATCCGCTGCAACGGCTCGACCATGATCGCCGCCACATCGTCATGTTCATCCAACAGGGCCGCGACAGCCTCAAGATCATTGAACGGCGCGATCAGCATCTGTTCGGCCACGCTTTCGGGAATTCCGGCACTGTCGGGCACGGCCTGAGGGAAATTGACCCGACGACTGGGCGCCAGACTCATCTGCGCTTCGGCGCTCATCCCGTGATAGCCACCTTCGAACTTGAGGATCTTGTTGCGACCCGTATAGGCCCGTGCCAGCCGAATGGCATACATGTCAGCTTCGCCACCTGACGCAACAAACCGCACCTGATCACAGCAGGGAACGGCCTCGATGATGGCTTCGGCCAGTTCGATACCCTTTCTGTTATTGGCAAAGAAGGTCATGCCTTGCGGCAACTGTTCCAGAACAGCCTCCATCACCTCGGGGTGACCATGACCGAGCAGCATCGGGCCTGAGCCGATCAGATAATCGACATATTCGTTCCCGTCCTCGTCCCAGACACGGCTGCCTTCGCCACGGGCGATTATGATACCCGGATCAAAATTGCCAAACCCGCCTGCGGGTAACACAGACTTTGCGCGGGCGATCCATTCGGATTGAGTTTTGATCTTCAACATGTGACCCGATCTCCAACTTCAATGTGTTCAGTGTTTATCGATAAACTGCGACCGGGGTGCCAAGCGCATTTTCGTCCGGATGCACACCCAGTCCCGGGGTTTCGGGCAGGTGCAGGTGACCATCAATATTGCGCGGGCCACGACCGCCCGCAATATCGACCGTGATCATATCCTGACACGCCCAGACTGCGTGGCAATTGTCATCCGGGATGGTGGCCGCCAGATGCAGCGCCTCGGTATCGGCCAGAACCGTGCCGCCGGTGGCCATCACAAACATATCGATACCATGGGCCAGCGCGATATCCCGCATCCGAGCCGCCTTGGTCAGTCCACCAACTCGGTTCAGCTTGATCCCGAAAATTTCGGCAATACCATCGCGGGCGATCCGGGCTGCATCCTGCAAAGTCACCAGAGTTTCATCCACGGACACAGGCGAGGCATGCAGCCCCGAGATTGCCGCAATATCGTCCAGCGTCTCGCCGGGCTGTTCGAACATCACGTTCAGATCTTCGCAAGCGCTCATCACCCGCAGGGCTTGCTGACGAGACCAACCCCGATTGACGTCATAGAGGACAATCTCGCCCGGTCGCCGGATGCTTTCCACATCGCGGACCCGAGCGATATCGCGTTCCACGTTACCACCAATTTTGACCGAATGCGCAATGTAACCCCGGCTGCGATAGCGTTCCATCACTTCGCGGGTTTCTTCGACAGTCTTCGCTCCTACCGACGAGGCAATCGGGCGCGGTGTGCGCGACCCACCGCCCATAAGATCGGCAATGGGCAGACCTGCGGCCTGACCTGCAATATCCCAACAAGCCATATCGATCGGGCTTTTGGCGTAAAGATGCCCGGGCAATGCCAGATCCATCGCCCGTTCCACGTCCAGCACCTTGCGCGGATCGAGACCCAGAATGAAAGGTGCCATCGTTTCGATACCAGCGCGAATGCCTGGCCCGTGGGCAGGAACATAGGTGTGCCCCCAAGGGGTGCCTTCGCCCCAGCCGACTAGACCGGAGGCGGTTTCGATCTTCACAATCGTCGCATCGAGCGTTTCGAACTTCAGCCGCCCGCCAGACAGCCAATAGGGGTGCTCCAACGGCAGGTCCACCTGATAGACGGTAATGGACTTGATCTTCATAGTGTGTACTCCGCCACCGGCGCACCGAGGCTTTCAAAGTCAGGTGCCACGCCCAAACCCGGCGTGTCGGTTGCATAAAGCTTCCCGTCTCGGGCCGTCGGTCCACCGATGCCGGTTGATCGAGTGTTGTAGTTCATCAGATCAGTTGTGTTCTGCAGATATTCGGGCGGGGTTGAGGCAGCAAAATGTGCCACCACAGACGTCGTGATTTCGCCCCCCCACGTGTCTTCGCTGACAACGGGGATGCGGTTGTCTATCAGATAATCCCGCACACGCCGCGCTTTGCTGATGCCGCCAAGATTCGAGATCTTCAGACAACAGATCTCGGCCCCACGATCCGCAACAATCCGCTGCGCCATTTGGATGCCTGTTACACATTCATCCAGTTTCATTGGTTGCTCGGCCACACGGCGCACCTGTTGGCATTCCTCGTAGGTACGACAGGGTTGTTCGAGGATGAAATCCAGGTCGCGCGTCGCGCGCGCCACCCGAATTGCATTGTCAACACGCCACCCCTGATTGGCATCGGCCATCGCTTTTTCGTCCGGCTCCAACAGCGGAACAGTCGTCCGTATCCGATCGATGTCCGTGGCCCAGTCACCCCCGACCTTGACCTGAAACTGGCGGTAGCCCTGATCGCGATAGACATTCATCTCGGCTACCGTTTCATCCACCGCTTTCTGCGGGGCCACCCGGTACATCGGCGCACCGTCGGTCAGCTTGCCGCCCAGCAACATCCAAAGCGGCTGATCACACGCCTTACCCAAAATGTCCCAGCAGGCTGCATCGAAAGGAGACTTGGCATACCCATGGCCCTGAACCAGTTGATCCATCAACTGTTCGATCCGTCCGACCTGACGCGGGTCTTCACCCAACAGTTTCGGGGCAACAAGCCGCGCCAGGGCTGTTACGCCCTCGGAATGCGCGACCATATAGTTTTCGCCACACGGCGTGAACTCGCCACAGCCCTGAATACCCGCGTCAGTATCCATAACCACGACCGAGGCGATGGCCGTTTTGATAGCGTTTCCGGCGCCCCAGACATAAGCACCACCGACATAGGGCAGCCCTGTCTGATAAACCCGAATTCGTGTGATCTTCATTGCGCATCCATTCTGGGTAGATCTCCCATGCCCTCACCGCGCCACAGCACAAAGGTCAGGATCGGTTGATCCGTTGTGACCATGGCATGGCTTTGCCAACTGGAATGCAGACGTGTCTGGTTGGGACCAACAAAAGCCGCATCACTCTCAACCTTGAACACCGCGCCACCAGCCAGCGTCAGATAGATTTCTTCGGCTTGATGGCTGTGCCAGTCATAGATCAGCCCAGCCCCCCAATACCCGATATAGCCACGCAGCTGAGTTGAATGAAAATGGCCGGTTGGGCCAAACAGCTCGTAATAGCCATACCGGCTGAGAAAATCCGCGCCGACCTCTTCCTCTGTGTATGTCTGTTTCCAATGGGCCAGATGAGTGGTTGCCTTGACTGCGTCGATCAACGGCTGAGTCAGATCGCTCCCCCGAAAGTCGCAGTCCCGCACCAGATCCGCCGCAGGAACATGACTTGGCTCTGACATCGCAACAGACAGATCAGAAGGCCATGCGCCAAAGGCCGACAGGTCAGGATGTGCCTGATGTACATGCCGCGCGGCCTCCAAAACGCTGTCCAGTGTCATGGAATCACCACTATGTTTCCGGTGTGCTCTTTGGCGATGAAGGCAGCTTGTGCCTCACGCAACTCCTCCAACGGATATGTCGCTGCCAAAGCCGGTTTGATTTCACCGGCCTCAATGTAACTCACAAGGTTCGTCATCACCTGCGGGTCAATCACGGTCGAACCCGTAAAAGTCAGGTCGCGCAGATAAAAGGTGCGCAGGTCAAACTCGACCATCGGTCCAGCAATTGCACCTGAGCAGGTGTAACGTCCGCCGCGTTCTAAAATATCGATCAAGTGCGCCCAATAGGGACCACCGACCACATCGGCGACCACGGTGATCTTTTCGTCACCCAACGCCGTGCGCAGGTTTTCAGGCGCCCGAGGTAGAACCTTATCGGGACCAAGCGCCGCCACAGCGGGATGCTTCGCTTCAGATGCCATCGCGATGACCCGCGCACCGCGCCGCTTGGCCAATTGCACCAACGCGCCGCCCACACCGCCCGATGCTCCGGGCACCAGCACGGTGTCTTTGTCGTTCACATTGGCTCGGGTCAACATTCCTTCGGCGGTAGAGTAGGAACAAGAGAACGTTGCCAGCTCTGCATCCGACAGATCCGAGGAAATCGGCACAGCATTGACCGCAAGGGTCGTCGCGTATTCAGCGAACCCACCATCGCGTTCCGAACCAAAATAACCGGCCTTGTCCATGTTGCCGGGATCAGCGGAATCACGCAGCCAACCGTCGGTAATCACACGCTCACCCACGCGCCGGGGGTCGACCCCTTCGCCAACAGCTACAATGTGCCCGCAAATGTCAGCCCCCTGAATTCGTGGGAAAGTTATTGGGTTGCCACCCCAAGTAGGGTCTTCTTCGCCAACCTCTTCAAACGCGCCGCCGGTTGTGGCATCGGTCACAGTCTTGGAGTACCAGCCAGATCGCGTGTTAACGTCGGTGTTGTTCAAGCCGCAGGCCCCAACCTTGATCAACACTTCTCCAGTCGCCGGTTCAGGACGCGGCCAATTTTCGTGCAGGACCATCTGTTCCAGCCCGCCATGGCCCATCGTAACCATAGCCTTCATTGTTTCAGGCAAGCTCATTTAGCGTTCTCCACCAATGCGTTAGGACAGGACAACACTGTCAGTGTCTTGCCCGCTTTCAGAAATGTCCGGTCAACGCGCGCCTCACAACGCGCTTGGCCCTCCCCTAGGAGCAACGCGCAAGCACCATTGTATCCGCCTTCAACCCACGTCATGTTCTGATCAAAGCACCGACAAGCTGCAGCCATCGCAGACACTGGAGGTGGCGTTTTGTGCGCGGGCATGGTCGTTCCTCATTCCGAGTCGCGTTTCTGCTCGACACGCTAATTTCACATTTGTACCATCGTCAATCATGAATGACACAAACATATCACAAACCGTTCTGAACCGCCTGACTGAAGAATGGAACGCCCTAACGCCAGAGGCGCAAAAAGCCGCGCGTTATGTGTTGGAAAACCCAACAGATGTGGGGGTTTCGACCGTCCGTGAAATAGCAGAGGCCGCCAAAGTTAAACCCAACACATTTGTGCGGATGGCGCGGCAGGTCGGCTTTGACGGGTATGACGATTTTCGGGAACCCTTTCGCGACGCTATTCGCAAGGGGCAAGCCTCTTTTCCTGACCGTGCCCGCTGGTTGCAGGACATCGGCAAATCTGGGGAACTGGGCACGCTTTATGCTGACATGGTTGGCGCAGCGATCCGCAACATTGAAGAAACCTTTGCCGGAATTGATGCCGACCGCCTGAAGAAAGCGGCAGAAGACATTTGGAACTGCCGGCAGATTTTCACTTTGGGGGTGGGCGTCAACAATTCGAACGCACGCAATTTCACCTACCTGGCGTCCACAGGGATGAAGCAATTCCACGCTATTCCTCGCCCGGGATCAACACCGGTTGACGATTTGGCTTGGGCTGATGAACAGGACGTATTGATCGCCATCACCTGCCATCCTTACCGCACGGAAGTGATTGAGGCGATCAAACTGGCGCGGCAACAGGGACTGACCGTTGTGGGGATCTCGGACAGCCCGGCAAGCCCTGTGATACTGAACGCGCATCACGGTTTTGTTGTGTCCGCAGACACGCCCCAATTCTTCCCTTCCTCCGTTTCGACCATAGCATTGCTTGAAACTCTGCTGTCATTTGTGATCGCCGTTTCCAGCGACGAGATTGTTGAACGGGTCGAACGTTTCCATCGCCGGCGGCATCAACTTGGCCTTTACGCCTTTGAACCGGATTGATCCCCCCTAACTGGCGTTTTCGGCAAAACCTTTGACCCGCAGGTTTCGCGTGGCCCAAACCTCACTTCCGGTGCCTTAAACGCGAATCCTGACATGCCTGTGCTTCTCAGATGTTGAAATTCTGGGAGTGATACGTGTCCAATTTCAACGCGTACTGCCTTGAACCTGTTCTATTTCAAGGATTTCCGGGAATTTGAAGAAAACTGTCAAACCGTCGACAAATGGCCTTGTATTTCCAGCGTTTGCAAGGATATACCCGTCGGCGGAGACGTGGCCGAGTGGTCGAAGGCGCTCCCCTGCTAAGGGAGTAGGCGGGAAACCGTCTCGAGGGTTCGAATCCCTTCGTCTCCGCCATCCACCACAAATGTAACCCGCCATTTCGGTCTGTGCAGGGGCGCAGCTAAACGCTCGCTTTTTTGCGTCAGCCAATCAGCACTGCACGGATCATCGCATAGAATTCAGGTTATCGCAGAATATACCTCGGCAATTCGCTGGACGGTCCAATAGCAGGCGATGGCTGCGCATCCCACTGCCAAGCCCACACGTGTCGACATCCACAAACTGGCATTCATGCGGTGGCAAATTACTAGCGCGGGCCATAACGCTAGAATGATGGCGACCTGGCCAATCTCAACGCCAAGATTGAAAGCAAGCAGGCTCTGCCAGATGTCTGGTGATGTAACTTGCAAAATCTTGTGCAGCACAAAGCTGAAACCCAGCCCGTGCAACAGACCAATAAGCGAGGTCAGCAGGACCATTTTGGCCTCAGACTTCGCGTTGCTCATGAACGCAGCGGCGGCCGCAATAACGATTGAAATCGCGATTCCGGTTTCGACGGCGGGAACAAACCACGCGCCTGATGGTACAAACCCGAAAAAGCCAAGAGACAACGTGATGCTATGCCCGACAGTAAATCCGGTTGCGCGCAACAATAACGCTCTGAGTGTCTGAGCGCCGATGACCAGACACACAACAAACAGAACATGATCCAACCCTTCCAGGATATGACGGATACCTTCCCAGACAAAACTCAGAAAACCTCCGTACCCTGCTTGCTTGATCTCCAAAGGCTCGATCATCAGGCCCCGAGAGCGGAAAATCTGTGGTGTTTCAGATGCGTAGTCGAGAATGAGGTTGGCCGTTTGATCCTGACCCGGCAGGCCGGGGTCCAGCACATTGGCAATGCTGTATGATTGGACTGGGCGGTCACTCTTGTAGTTCAGGACAAGATCGACAATCGTGTCACCGACGTAGAGCGGTGGCGCAAGGTCTGTTTCAAATTCAACGGCTCTTTGAGCTTCGTCCAAAGTCGCAAATCCGGGCTCATTTCCTACCCGATGCAAGCGAATTGCCTCAACCATTCCCCTGAGACGCTGATGATCGATCGACAGATGCAAGCCGTCCTCGGCCAATTGCCCCAATCCTTTGGGATCGTTCATAAAAGTCTGCAAGTCGACAAAGTGGACCAATTGACCATCACGCATGGCATTTGTCGTAAATGGTGCAGCTTCCGGCAGGGCATCGCCGTCGGTGTTGCCAAGCTTATCCGCAACCAAATAGGGCATGGGCGTACGCATGTAGATTCGCAAGCCGTCCTCGGTATGCTCGATATGCGAAATTCGAACGTTGAGGTTCAGTAGAAAATGCGCCGAGGCAGATAGAGCCAGAGACAAAAGCAAGGTGACAACCAAGATGCCTAAAGCACAGTGTTTTTGTCTTAGACACTTACGCATTTGGATCGCGAGCCTCGATTACAGTTAGTCCATTCAGTTTCCATTGACCGGCTTCCGGCACGATCTCGATCAGCGCCCGAAACGTTACAGCACGTATGTGGGCGTGCCCCCAATGGCCCCCTTCTGCCTGCACCGACCATTTAACCAACGTCTGAAAGCCGCCCGGTTCAGAGATCGGATCGAGACGCTCCAATTCTGGACTGCCAATATCAGTTGCTGCGGCGAGGCTGCCCCCCGGCGTGCGGATCGTGAGGCCCCGTTCAATCTCTGCTGCGATGTCGTCCAAAGACGCCGCAGTTACAATTGGCGTCAGTTCTGCCTTTCTCGCGGTCGGCGTCGTTTCCAAATTCACTGTGTTCAAATTCTCGATCATCGAACGCAAAATGCCTGCCGCAGTCTGCGGATCGGGAGGCGACGCGTTCCGCCAGGCCAATGCCGTAAAAGATCCAGAGAAATAGACGGTTGCCGGGACAGCGAAAATCAAGACTGCAAGACTGACGCGTTTTAGGACTTTTCCTGTGCCTGCCAGCACCAAAAGCAGCGATACGGCGCTAATGATCCCTGTAGCCCAAGCTAGCCCGGGCCTTGACTCTTCTGGCCGTACTACGGGTATTTGCGAGACCGATTTTCTTTCATATTTCAGTAGGTGGTTTTGCCAGTGGAATTTCGGGTCCACAGGGGTCACCGCCCCGAAAAATGGTCCGGCAACGTCGTTGGAAATCGTTGCAACACGGGAAATCTTTTCATCAAACATGTCCCATGTGACCGTCACGTGTTCAGGAAGGTCCGCCAAAGGAAAAGATAGGATCGCTCCAACAAATGCATTGTTCGAGGACACTTCCTTTCCGGGTTCGACAACCTGAAAACCCTTTGACGTTAGCGTCAAAAGCTCTGCCGTTGCTATTGCCGGCTGAGCGGGTTTTCCATCGATGGACACCGCATTACGCGACGACAAAAGTTTTGCGGCCCTTTTTGTAATCTTTGCGCCGTGTTGTGGCGAAAGCTTATCGCCCACCCCGACTGTTTCATCAATCCAAGGTGCCAATTCGTGCAATCGGATCAGGGTTTCATGCCGAACTTCCCGCGGCTCAATATATAGAAAGGTCGATGTCCCATCCTGGTTTTTTCGATTCAGGTTTTTAGCGGAGAACCGGGAATACCAAGGATCAGCCCAGTGAATTTTCAATTCTGCCGGTTTTGAAAGGAACTTGAAATCCGTGACCGGAACGTCCCGATCAAAGACCTGCATACCGATGGTCGCAAGCGGTTCACCTTCCCGCGACGGTGGCAGAATAGTCAGCGTTTTGGGGTTTGGGGACAGAAACGGGTAGAACACGTTGACGAACAAGACGCGTGGATCGGTTGGCGGACTGGGAACAATTTGGCCAGAGAACGGATCACGCTGACCCGCAAGCGGCGACGCACGGTCTATACGCCTTCTGTATTCCACTTTTCTGATCTCAGGCGAAAGCGCCGGCCCATCACCTATAATAACTGACAGACCCAGGCTTTCATCGTGTTCAGGACTTTGCTTCAGACGACGCCCATTTCCCCCATGATCTGGCACCCATCGCTGGGGTAACAAACCTGCAAAAAGCGAGACATCGTCGACGTAGATTTCAAGATCCAAATAAACGCCATCCTCTGTGACATGAAAGATGGCGATGTTGGGTGCGACCTCGGACCCGTTGAATAGAACTACATCTGCCAAAACAGTCTGCGTGCTAGCGGCAAAAAAACCGAGCACCAGCAGTTGTCGATTCAGATACCGCCAAACTTGAATGTTATTCACCCTCGAAATTCAACAATGCCCACAGTTCTACGCGCGATCCTACCTTAGTGCCCTTCCGAGCAAACCGATTTGGGCCGACGACATACCGCAATGACTGAAAATGGACATAGGCTCCGCAGTCTCTGGGCTGGTTTCACAAGCCTTGGCGACAATAGCACCCGCGCAACTTGAACCGGACGCAACCCGTGGCTTTATAAGATTTCCCAGTTTCACATACAGCCGGGCAAGACCGCTTCGCCTACCTAGTTATTGATCCGGCATTGGCGGTGGCGTGTAACCCTCCCATTTGCCCGCTTTGACTTTGTCTGACGGTTCTTTTTCTTTTGAACGCGGGGCATTGATGTACTCGTCGCTCACAGATGGTGGTAGCACATAGTCGTCAACACTCGCTTCCCGAACAACGATCTGGTCTTTGGTCACGTTGATCACCTGAAGATCCCGTGCAAGCGTGAGTGGTCCATCGTACGTCGAACGGACGCCTTCCAAAATCGCCTGGTAGTTTTCGGGCGAAAGAACAGAGTGATAGCCCAGCGCCATACGCGGTTCGACCGCGGACATCACTTTGCCAAAGGCCGCGGGTTCGGTATGAACGCGGGTGGCAACATAGGTCGCCTGTTTCATATCCCAGCCAAAGTACGGGGCCAGTGCATCAGGTGGAAGAAACGCCTCATGAGAAGCGATGTCCGCTCCTTTGGCATATTCGACATACCATTTGTTCGGGTAAGTATCTCCGCCGAAGACGTATTTCAGTCCATTCCATTCCAAAGAATAACTCACCGAGCCATCTAAGCTGTGGATCGCAGGCCAGGACCGGATCGTGACGTCGTTCTCCTGATAAACGATCTCGTTTTCCTGCATGTAATCGAATTCAGTGACTTCAAGCTTGGCGCCATCATCCGGCAGCGCTCCCGTACGTGTGGCCAGATCCCAAGCATAGGCTTTTGACATGCCCTCAACATAGGCTTTGGTGCCCAGTTCATCTTCTGATCCAGACGGGCCGAAGATGCGGAGCGGAGTGTATCTTCCCGACAGCCACCCCCCAACATGCAGACCCATGAAGTCTCCAACATGGTCGACATGCAAATGGCTGAAGAAAACCTTGTCGATCTTGGCAAAATCCGGTCGCAGCGAAAATAAGTTTCCGGTGGCACCAGTTCCAACATCAAACAGAAAAACTTCGCCGTTCCCAAGTTCGACATAAAACGAAATCGAAACGGCCGCCTTGGTTTGGTTTGGCATCCCGGTCCCCAATGCCGTGATACGCATCTCATCCTCAGCAAGGATTTCGGTGTTTGGGAAGTACGATGCGGGATAGACACCGTTTTCGATTTCAGAGGCGCTTCGACCGGTCGGCAATGCGTTTTGCGCCAAGGCGGAGCCAGCCAAAGTGAGACTTAACGCGAGAAACGTATAGGTTGCGGATTTTGTGATGCTATTCATTGATCCCCCCTACTTTGCTAGGCGCTTCGGAGAACACGATATCGTGAACTCCTGGTTCACCATAGACTTATCTACGGTACTCCCATAGACTGCTCTATGTCAAACAAAGAACGCTAAAATCTGAATGTCCGAAACTGTCACCCGAGCGTCACCTCGAAACGCTGCAACCAAAGAGGATTGGATTTTGCTGGCATACAAAGTCCTCAACGAGGGCGGCGTTTCCGCGATAAAGATCGTGCCAATGGCAAAGCGACTGAACCTGACCAGCGGCAGCTTCTACTGGCATTTCAAAAATGTCCGGGAGCTTTTGGACGAAGTGCTCAGATATTGGGAGCAAGAGTTGACGGACAATGTGATCGAAAAAGCAAAAGCGTTTGAAGGCTCACCTGAAGACCGCATTCTCCTACTCATGAAGAAGGTCATTGAAGAAAATGCAGCCGTGCCTGATCACGCCGTTTCAGTCTGGGCGAACACTGATCAAAAAGTGAAAGCAACGTATCAAAGAACCATCGGCAAACGCTTCCGATTCGCCGCATGGATGTTTGAACAAGCCGGGTTTTCAGTTGAAGACGCGAAATCACGCGGACGGCTTATGGTCACATCGTTAATGGGTGACTCTTCGACCGGCCTGAAAGAACAAGGCAATTGGGAAGAGGTAATAGAACGGGAACACGCTATCCTGATCGGGAAATAGACGATCAAAATTTCCAGAACGGCGAAATACCGGCCAATTTCAAGTCTGGCAATCAGTGCAGTTAGTGTCCGTCGCCATGTTATTTTGGGGCTATTGGTGGTCTGATTTAGGTTCGAGCCTCATAGCCTGTAAATGCCGAGCGCTGCGAGTGCTATAACCCAGCCAAACACTCCATTCTTGGTCACAAGTTGAGGTGTTGCGTGGATCCATTGAACCCACCGAGCAAAGCTGCCGTTCAGTTTTCATGCGGTTTATAAGGGTCTGGCGCCCCTGGAGGGATTGGTGGGTATTTCTCGAACGTAGCGATGTGTTCCTGCAATTGAGGCAGTGCCTTTTCGGCCGCCCATGTGTGCGGAAAAAGTACGCTTTCACGCTCATGTGGATCGTTCAAAAGATTGTAGACCCTTGGCGTGTCGAAGGACTCTGTCGCTCCGAAGGCCGTCGTATTCTCTTTGAAAAGAACCTTCCAATCCTTCCATTTGACGCCAAAAATCTGTTCCCCCATGTAAACGATCACGCCTTCTCGGTTCGAGTTTGGCTGGGCACCCAGAAAGAACCCGGATTGATCGATGCCATCAAAGGCTCTGTCGTCAGGCACCTTGCCACCTGCAAACGCTGCAAGTGTTGGGTAGAGGTCCATCGAGTGGACGATATCGTTGCTTTCTGAACCTGCGGGAATCTTTCCAGGCCACTTAATCGCGAATGGCACGCGCATGCTGCCTTCAAGGCTGGTGAAGAGAGTGCCCCGCCATGGCCCGGCCGTACCATGCACCGCCGGGACCGGTGACACGTTGGCGTTTCCAACCGGCAGAGCTTCAGGGCCGTTGTCAGCAGTAAAGATCACCACCGTGTTGTCTGAAATGCCCGCACTTTCAAGCGCATCGACTATCCGACCGATGTAGGTGTCTGTCTGCCGCAATATGTCCGCCCAAACGCCTTTCCCAGTGGCTCCGTCAAACTCTTTGGACACGATATTTGGATAGTGTGTTTGAGTGTAGGCAAGATAAACGAAAAACGGCGCCTCTTCCTTGCTCTTGTCTTCGATGAAACGGATAGCCTTCTTTGTCAGGTCACCGTCTATCTCGCCGCGATAGTCCAGGTCGTAGTCCCGCGCCACAGTCGCAGGTTTGCCCGCAACACCCTGCATGACAACAGGTTCTTCCATGTTTGCGTCGGCAAAGCCCGGGAGCGAGCGCCAAACGGTTACATCAGTAGTCTCAACACCGTAAAACACACCGAAACCCTGGTTCGTGGGATAGCGCCCTTCAGTCCAGCCGAGGTGCCATTTTCCATACATGGCCGTGTTATATCATGCGTCCTTGAGCATCTCGGCCATAGTGATCTCCCATTGAGTCAGACCGTAGACACCGCCGCCCAGAGGGACTGTATGGTTACCGCTTCTGATGCCATAGCGCCCCGTCATGGTTGCTGCGCGAGAGGGAGTGCACTGACTTTCAACATTGAAGTTTGTAAGCCTCAATCCCTCAGCGGCCAGCGCGTCCATTTCAGGAGTGGCCGTTCCACGGATTATGCCGCCACCGTTAAATCCCGGTTCACCCCAACCGAAGTTATCAAGAAATATGAAAACGATATTCGGCTTGTCCTGAGCTGAGGCGGTAGTGCCGACCAGAAAAGACAGCAACAGCAGGATTATTGGATAAAACAGAGTCATGCAGAAGCTCCCCCAAAAATACAACTTCGTCGACATTGGCGAAAAAATGGACCAAGGGTCAAGAATGGCGCCCCTTGTGGACTCGCAACGGCCTTGCGGCGATGAAGCTGACCAAATTTGGTTCTGCTCCCGATAGCAGCCATCGCCAAATTTGCGATGCTCCCGGCTGTTCAACACCTTGACCCAATGTGTCGACATTCTTGCCCCACAGTAGTCGTTCACACAAATCGGACTGACCGACCGCTCCGTACCAAGTCTGACACATCCACATGTTGAGTTTCTTAGCTTTGCTTACTGAAACTGCGACGATGCATGTGCATCACCACCGGTGCGATCACCGGCTGGAGAACCCACTTGGATTGACAATTAAGCAACAAGAAAAGCCGCAGGTAGTAAGGCAAGATGCCCAACATCAATCTGGATCAGTTTAAGTAGTTCTGAATTCCATCACGTAGGCAAGATATTGTGGTTCACCCTGAACAAGTTGTCGGGGTCATAGTTGCCCTTGATCTTGGAAAGCTTCTCACCGTTGTCACCATATGCTCCGGCCATGTGGTCCGCTTCGTCTTCGGGCATGAAGTTGACATATGCACTTCGGCTCGCGTGCGGTTGCATCTGGTCGTAAAGCTCTCGCGCCCAATCAATACATTCGGCATCCTTGCCGGGGTCTTCCCAACGCGTGTGAACATTCATGATGAAATGGGCGGATCTTTGGGGATAGGCGGTCGAACCGGCCTGAACACGTGCCATTGCGCCACCCACATGGGCAATAAAGACTTCACACGCCGGGTCTGGAAGACTGGAAATCGCTTTCAGAAGTCCTGAGATTGCGTCCGAAGAAAGTGCATCGAAATCGTGGCTTTTCCAGTAATTCCTGGCACCTGGTGTCAACAACGGGTCGAAGGCGGCCTGCCAATCTACGAACTTATGGGGCGAGATCACATCGACAATAGGTTCACCAAGCGCGCGCAATGCCGTCATGGCTTTTTCACCTTCGTCCATCGGTCCGCTGTAGCAGGCTGCAAAGATCAGCACCTCGTGCCCATGCCACTCAGCCGGCAGGAAAGGCAGAGGAGGCGCTTTTCGCATCACGCTCCAAACGGTCAGCTCATCCGGGGAATTGTCTGCAATGGTGGCGAATTCGGCCAGAAGCTCTGGCGCTTTCTCTATAGGATGAACAATGAGGCCAGACAAAACATCGGGTCCGAGTTCATGCAGCTGGAACTCGAATGAGGTCACAACACCGAAGTTCCCACCCCCACCGCGGATGGCCCAGAAAAGTTCAGGGTGGCTTGCGGGCGAGGCGGTTACAAAGGCACCGTCCGCGGTCACGACCTCCGCTGAGAGCAGGTTGTCGATCGTCATGCCAAATTTCCGAGTGGTCCATCCAAAGCCGCCGCCAAGGGTAAGGCCTGCGATGCCCGTAGTAGAATTGATGCCAACGGGAACAACAAGTCCATGTGCTTGAGTTTCGCGATCTACGTCTCCGAGCAGTGCTCCCGGCGCAACCCGAGCGGTCTTGTTGATAGGATCGACGTGAACAGATCGCATCTGGGACAGATCGAGCATCACAGTTTCATCTGCAACAGCGTGACCAGCAATCTGATGTCCACCAGAGCGAACAGACATAACGAGGCCGGCGTCCCTAACAAAGTTCACGGCCTTCTGCACGTCACTGGCCCCCAGCGCGCGGATTACGAAGCCTGGGTAACGTTCGAACATGCTGTTCCACGTTGTTCTTGCATCCTCATATTCAGGGGAGCCCTTCTGATAAACCCCGCCACGAAGCGCTGCATCAAGAGCGCCCAACGCGTCTTGCTCCACTGTTGCCGTACCACCGTCGAGTGTTTTCAGATCAAACATGCGTAAGCCTCCCTATTGTCAGGTCGGGCTTCTTGCAGCGCTGCCTCAGTCGATTTTTTTCCGTCGCGTGGTCCCGCGAAGGCGTTTCACTGAATTGGGAAAATAATGTTGCAGGTCAGGCAAAAATTCCCGGGTCGATGCGATCCACAGGTGTTATCACGTCGGCGGGAATGTTCAGGCGTTCGGCCGCCTTTCTCAGGCTTTCCTCATCCGGGGCTTCATACAAGCAGTAGGTTTTGCGCTTATCTGCACTGAGAAACGAAAAAATCCACTCGACGCCGACTTCGTCATTGATCTCTTTGATGTGAATTTTGTCATCGTCTGTAACGTTTAGTTGCTCGGCAAAATTTCTTTCAATTATGTACCTTGGCATGAAGTCCCCCAGACCAGATTTTTTACCTTAACTCGCTACTCCTTCGAGCTTTGACCTTAGGGAAACCATACTCAATTTCTGTGAAATTGCCAACGCTTCCCCTTCCAGTTGAAACGCCTGTTCCACATCAGCCGGGCGGCCGCGTTGTCTTAGTGCAGTAGCATATGCCGTCTTGCTGTGCGCGACCCAAGGAGGGCATTTCATGCGCGTGTCAATTTCTATTGCCTTCTGGAACATCGTCTCAGCCACATCCCAGTCCTTCAGAACCGTACCCAGACTTCCGAGGCGTCGCGCAGCTGCGCCAGTGCATACTGTCGTGGCCCCAGCGGTGATCGTCAGTTCTTCGTAAGGAGCAAGCATTTTATAGAGCGTCTTGGCGTGTTCTTGATGCTGAATGGCGACACATATGTCGGCCAGATAGGACAAAGTCGTTGAATACATGGCGTCTGGTGGAAGATCGAAGCCATTGGCAGCCATTTCATTCAGTATTCGTTCGGCCGGTTCTTTGTATCCAAGCTCAGCAGCGATAAGACCAAAACCGGGCTTCCATGAAATGTCTTCGGGGCTGTCTGTCATCAGTTGCTTAATCACAGGCGCAACCTCGTGCAGTCGGTTTTGCTCGCGGCGAATGGTGAACATCTGAACTCCAAAGACGCCCTCAACATGTTCCCCATGGGTCTTTCGGCCAATTTTTACCGCTTCGGTGGCGTGTTTTTCAGCTTGCTCAAAATCGCCGTCCATAATTGCAACCATCGCGCGTGCGTGTTTCTGAACCCAATAGAGCTGCAGATGATTGTCCTTTTCCGAAATCTCTGTAAGCAAACCCAAAGAATGGTCCATCAACTCTCGGTCGGCCATCTCGGCGCCTACAAACAAGCTCAGAGTGCGATCCCGCCCTTGATCGATGCTACCAAGATGCTCGGCCACACCGTGCATAGCCTCCAGATTTTCGCGCCAATGGTGGGCTTCTCTTCCCTTCCGCGCAACGAATGGGGCCCCGAAATGCATCATCATTACCGAGAACTGGGATTTATAATCACCCAGTTTTGCGGCCAGTTCCATGGACTGCTGGCCGAAACGCGCACCTTCGGAGAACTGACCGACGAACATGTGGGCGCGCGCAAGTTGGCTCATCAATCTACACCGGCGGACTTCATCATCATCGGGCAAGTCACTCAGAGCACTATCGCAGAGATCAATTGCCTCACCGTGCCTTTCGCTGGACATCATACATGAGTCAGCGAAGTGGTTGGCCGCGTCAGCGGCCAGCTCTACGTTATGCAAGGCCCGGGCTGCGTTGGAAGCGTCCTTCAGAACCGCTATCCCTTCGGGCAATTGGCCCAGGCTGTCATGGCTGCGACCAACCAGGATCTTGCTTTTGATCAATTCTGAATCAGAGTCTGAGCCTAGGTTTTCAGCAGCTCGTAGAGTTTCCTTAGCGTTGGTCATCGCTTCCTGGCTGGCAGATCGCGCCAACGCCATTTCTGTCGCAATCTGCCATTTTTCGAACGCAGCCCCCCAATCCTCAGCTTCTGAAAGGTGGCGGGCGACCAGTTCGGGGCGTCGCTCGATCTCAGCGGACCGTGTTCGTATCAACGCACGCGCCACGTCTGCATGTTGCTGTTTTCGGGTCGAGCTCAGCATGGACTGATAGGCGGTATCGCGAATAAGGGCATGACGGAATACAAAATGCCCACGATTGTGACCGCTTTCGAAGATTATGCCGGTTCGAGAAAGCTCTTCGAGGCATTTGTTGATATCAGAATCCGCAATGCGCATCGCCGCATTCAATATGCTCGGCTCAAATTCTCGGCCAATTACAGAACCTGTAAGTGCGACTTGTTTTGCCTCAGGTGAAACCGCGTCGAGACGCGCCATCAACGCGCCTTTCAAAGACGACGGTATGTGGATTTGCCCGTGCTCTCCCGCCTCGACAATCGCTCGGGTCAGCTCTTCCACGAACAAAGGTACACCGTCGGTCTTTTCAATGATCGTAGCAATCAGGGCGTCATCCGGTTTCTTGCCTGTAATGTTTTCGACAAGGTTTGAGACATGCAGAGAATCGAACCGGCGCAATACCAGGGACTGAACGTGCGTGTCCCCGTCGTCTCGAGCCAGTTCCCACCCGGGTCTGTGGGTTATCAGGATCATCAGAGGAAGATCGGTGCAGATCGATTTAAACCGCTCCAACAAAGCTTGGGTGGAAGGATCGATCCAATGAGCATCTTCGACGCACAGAATAACCGGGCGCACGCTTGATCGCACTTGCACGGTGTGGATCAAAGTTTGGATTGTTATGTCGCGCTGCTCCTGCGGTGACATCTCGAGCACCTTTTGGGCGAGCGCACTACGAGGTGCGACCAACGCTGCAAAGACAGGCAGAACTTGTTCCCAGTCCAGCCCGCGCCGCCCTTCAAGCATATTCCGAACATGTTCAAGGATCAGATTGTCGTCGAACCCCGGTTCGACCCCAGCGTCCTGGGAAATTCGTTGGGCAACCGGATGAAAGGGGCTACTGCTGAGATAAGGGGAACAGTTCAGTCTTATGACATCGGCTAGGTCGCTTGCGGCGATGTCAGCAAGAAATTCTTCTGTAAGTCGCGATTTTCCAATCCCGGGTTCACCAGACAGCAGAACAACCTCTCCGTGACCATTCTGAGCACGTTGCCATGATTGCAGTAGTATCCCTTTTTCGTAGTCGCGGCCAATCATCGCGCTGGCGGCATCATCGCGATGTGAAGCTCGAAACCGGCTTTCCGCACTGCGCTCAGACACCACTTTCAACAGAGTACGTGGTTCAGCAAAACCTTTTAGCTCTGTCTTCCCAAGGGGTTGAAATTCAAATATCCGATGCAAGGCTGTCTCGGTTTCCTCCACGGACAATACGACCGAGTTTGGCTCTGCATGTTCCTGAATCCGCGCCGCAAGATTGACGACCGGGCCAGTCATAGCCCCTTCTTCATATGTATTTTCGCCGATGGTGTCGCCGACCACTACATCGCCGCTTGCAACACCCAGCCTCACCGACAAGCGCTCTCCGTCCGGTGTATTGAGTTCCCCGACGCGCCGAACAGATTCCAGACCGGCTTTTATCGCCCGAATTGCGTGATCTTCGTAAGCCCTCGGCCAGCCAAAAAACACAAGAAGACCGTCTCCCAGATATTTTGCAACGTAGCCGCCATACCGACTGACGGCTCCGGCAACGGCGTCTTGGTAGTTCTGCAGCAAGCCCCGCATGTCTTCGGGATCAAGCCGATTGGTGAGTTCCGTCGAACCGACCAGATCGGCAAACAAAACCGTTACGTGACGCCTCTCTGCAGTGACCGGTTCACTATGCTTCCGTTTAAGCAGATCATCACTTTGCGCATTATCTGAGGTGGGCGCTTGTTCACGAGCTGCTTGTGATGACGAGGTTACGTGCTGTTGATCGGCGCGTTCGTGAATTGCAGCGAGGATGATCTTGCGATGACCAAGGCTCACCCCGAGCTCTTTTAAATCGTCGCCAGACAGTAGTGGTAAAACACGCGCATCAATATCGTTCTCCGCAAAAACATCTGCGTACTGGCTCAGGTCGAGATCATTTAACCACTGGTCTATTTCAGCCGACATCTTAGGATCATGCTGAGATACGCTGCGCTAATCAAGAACTCTTCCGGTTTTGCGATGGCGGCCATCGGCACATTGTTGATCCGCTCGCAAACCAATTTAAGGTCCAATAGCTGAGCGTCTTCGCGTGATACCGCCTCGGTCGATATGTCTTTGAGAAGCTCGGTGTCGTAGGTGCAGACGAAAGGTTCCGGATTGGCGCATTGAAAGACTGTGACCTTGGCTTCGCTGTCCTGTTCTAGCCGCATGGCGACGCTATAGTGGTCGGCCAACATCTCCTGACCTTGTACGTTCACGGAGCCAAAATTGAATGTCATCGTGGCAATTGGGGACGAGCGTGTTTACAACACAACGGTTTCGGTTCGTTGGCTTGTCTCCTGAAGACTCTTCCATATCGTTTGATTGATCTTCCCGTATCGGTAGGATGGATTAACCTTCAAAACTGTTTGGGGTTCAGAATGTACAGGTATGTGCTGACAACATTGGCTTTGTGTTATGCAAGCTTAATTCAAGCAGCTGGTATGGAACGGTGGGGTGAATCCGGCGATTGGACAATCCTGATTGATCCCGAAAAGGGCAACGGCTGCCTTGCGTGGAAACCGTTTGAAGGTGACATGACCGTTGAAATTGGCGCAGCGCCCAATCAGGCTGGCGGGTTCTTTGCGGCCTACAATCCCGCCTGGGTTCAAATCGAGGACGGGGCGACCGGGATCGTACAGTTCGATTTTGGTGATGCGAGATTCGAAGGCGAAGCGGTGGGTGTCTTCAAGAATGGTGTGCCCGGTGGCTACGCCTTTTTCGACAACCCGGCGTTTGTAACTGAATTCGGAAAGCGTCAAAGCGTCACGATTATTGGCGAAAGCGGGACCGAGATAGAGCTTGATCTCAGCGGGTCTGCAAAAGCCATCGAGGCGGTTCTGACATGTCAGGCCGAGCAGCCTGAACCATTAAAGAACTAGGTCGCGTCCTGCTATTGCAATTGATTGATGTCCGGCACACAGGGTTGCCTGTCGACAGGCATAGCATCAGCGCCTTCCGGGGCCTTGTTCCTTGACCCACCCACGTCCAGTTTGAACTTTGGCGACGAAAGCTGGCCAGTCACATCAAAGGGCCACGCGCTTCGGGATAGCGGTTTGCCAACGCGACGGGGCTCTGCTCTGATCGCTATGCTATCGTTCAGCCAGTCCACTTGTCCCCTGGCCACCAATTGAACCGATCCCGTTTCAATGACGATGGAGTTTGAACTGACCCGCCCGGCCTGAATATCAACCGGGGCTACCACACAAGTGATGTCGGTGTAGCCTTGTCTGAACTCCTCTGAAAACAGCCACGGGAATATGCCCAGCCCAGCCAGTTCCAATAGGCTGGTGCTGATATAGCCTTGAGACATCGACAAAGACGCATTGCCGCGCATCGAGTTGACGAAGGCCTTGCCCGAGGCGGTGCTACCAGAAACGTTGAACTCACCACTCAAACGCCCGTAGGCATCAATACCAATCCCCAGTTCATCAAGGATTTCACCGAATTCCCATCCCGAGGTTGATCCTGACAACGAAAGCCAATCAGGTGAGTCAATCAGATCCATCACCGCCCGCAGGCTGAAGTTTCCGCCACCATAAGCCATCTGAAGAGGTCCGAAATCCACGGTTCCGTCTTTGGCAGACAATTGGCTTGAAACAGATGTTACGCCTTGCTGGCCTACAATCTCTTTGAAATCGATCTGCACCTCAACATCAGCCTCTTTCAGTACACGTTGTACATCCAAAAGATCGGCAGGTTTCCCTTTCTCCTTTGGCAACACCAAGGGCTGAACGTCTGTCTCCTTGGGCAAAACCAGAGGCTGAACTTCGGGTTCAGGTTCTTGTGAGGCCTCGCCTACCAGGCCTTTCAGTTGGTCCAGCACGGCGGTCAGGTTCTTCAGGTCGTTGAGATCGAGCCTCTCGCTCGTAATGTTGCCACGGACGACGGATGCACCTTCGGGAAACCGCGCATCCAAAGCCGCAAGAAGATCGGAAGACCCGGCTTCGAACTTGATTGCGGCATCAAAGTCCTCACCCTGCCTGGAGGTTTCAGCATCGATAGCCATTGCGCCAATCTCGATGGGTTGCAGGTTGAGTGCGGTGAGAAACTGGGCGCTGTCGTTGACGTCCAGTTTCACGTCGAAATCGAGACCGGCCAGCCCTTTTAGCTCGTTGACAGATAGTGCGAGATCAAGCGCCCAGAGATCGGTGCCATAGTTGGTAGCATTAAACCTATTGAGTGAAACCGGCCCGCCCGCATTGGATATGTTGAAATCGGCCTTGATGCCGCCGAACTGGTCGACAAAGCCTTCATCTAGGTTCGGTAATATCAGTTTAGCGGGCCCGTCGAGCATACCATCAAAAGTTACGTCCTGAAGTTGGAGCAGATCGAGGATTTCACCTTCGGCTTTCAGGACCGGCTCCTCGATCGGTCCGGCTTGTAGCGCAATGCCCAGCATGGCCAGGCGACCGTCGGGCATGCGACGTATGCTTTCGATGGATGCTGGCCCAATCACGTCCAGCCCCTGGTCGAATGCGTTGGTTTTAAACAGTAGTTTCTCGAACTCGAAAGACGCCAGAGATCCCACCATGTGCATCTCAAACCCCGAGAACTTCAGGTCCTGGAAGCTCTTTGCCGCGCTCGGCGGCTGTCCCTCAGGGTGAAGGCGGGCATCAAAGATCAGATCGACGCCCTGAGCGGTGTAAAGGTCATCTATCGAACCCTCAGCTTCGAGTTTCTGTCCATCCTCAAGATTTATGGTGGTCGCAAAGCTTTCGATCTTGAGCGCATCCTGGGACACAAGCTCTGCCTGAAACTGGCCGTTGCCTTCCAGAACACGATCTAACCCAACGACTTCGAGAAAATCGCCAAATTCACCGGTGTCCATCTCCAAGACCGCGCGATAACCGCCACCTTCGTCTTCCGCCAATGGCTGACCATCGTAGCTTACCGTCATTTCCCCAAAACTGGCGTGCGTCGTAAACGGCGCGCCGCGAGGGTAGTCGCCTTCGATTTCGAAACCCTGACCGTTGACAGAGCCCGTCCCCGAAACCCTTGTGTTCTGCCCGCCATACAATTGTTCCAGGGCAAGAGATTGGAGGTCGAAAACAAAGGCAAACCCCGAAGCCTGGTCATCTATGTTCAATCCGATGGACGTAAAGCTCACGTTCTTGTCGCTCAAAAACGTAAAGATGCCTTTGTTTTCCGCGCCTTCGTCATCGGACTCGCGAACCTCTATCGACGTTTCCAGAGTTTCTTCTGCCGCGATGCTTTCGGGTTCAGAATTTGGTGCTGAATGGCCCTTGAGCCAGCTTGTCGTGCCATCAGCCGCAGTTAGAAAATTTGCTTGCAGGCCATCTACAACCAGATTGTCAAAGTGAAGGCGCCCATTGGCCAAAGCGGCAATATCCAACTCCAATTCCAGCCGATTTAACTCTGCAAGTGAGGTATCTTCCATTGAAAGGCTTGGGATCACCACGCCGCCGACATAAATGTGGGTAATGCGGCCCGCCGCGATGCGCACATCGTCGTTGACCAATAGTGGTCGGTTGATTTGTTCCGAAAGAACCTGTTCTACAAGTTCACGCCGCATATCCGAGAACATTGGAGCCGCAAGCAACAGCCAAACAAAAGCGACTGCTGCGAATGCCAGAAATGCGACTGTGCCTATTATTCTAAATAACCAGGTCCTCATTCGCTTCCCTGTCGTCGTTACATTGTTCAGTCTATCTGCAATTTTGAGATCGCCAAGCCTGCTGGCAGGTTGGTTCACAAATATGAAGGTAACGCTCTAGGCATTTCATGCCCAGAGATCCAAAGCTTTAAGGATTCGAGCATCCCGTTCGTTTGGGTCCTCACGGAAATGAAACACCCCGTCTTCGACCCACGCTGTCCAATAGGTCAAAAGGACCAGTGTTGGCTCGGGTAGTCACTCACAGATCGATCAAGTCAGCGATTTGGCAGGAACCCCAGATTGCTGCTGAACGTTACATTTCTTCTGTTGCAGAGAAGTTATCTGCGTTTATGTCCCGGAAATACGGGGCAATTTGATCGCCATGGTTAAAAAAAGCAAAGCCCGTCGATGAGACGGGCATTCTTAACGACGACAATTCGCTAGATTTGTTTACGTGATTAGGGTTTGCACCTCTGAGCTTCGTGTTACGAGGCTGACGGTGTTAAGACGTTAAGCAATTGATCCGGTGGATTTTTTGTAGATCGACCGGGCTGTTTGGATTTTGGTTGCGGGGAGAGGATTTGAACCTCTGACCTTCAGGTTATGAGCCTGACGAGC